>JALRGJ010000273.1 GCA_023253435.1 Ilumatobacteraceae bacterium
ACGGCGTACGCCCGACCCCCTCTGGTCTCGCGGGCACTACCGCGACCTGAGAGCTTCGCCGCCGTCAGGCGACTTGCACCGTCGGTGGGGTGGCGGACCACCCTCTCTCCAGAGTTGCCTCCCCCGCGCGGTTCATGGGCCTGAGAGTTTCCGGGGCGGTTGCTCCTTCGGCGCCCGGGCCGTGCTACCCCGGTGAGGTGACTACCGGGGCGACGCGACCAGGATCTCTCCCGCGTTGGGTCATGCAGCTACCGCGAGCCTACCCCAGCCGGGGAGCTCAGCCAGCGGTACGTCGAGCGGCGCGCCGAAGGGACAGCTCGTCATCGGCGCTGGCCGGGCCCTGGATGCCCTCCGCGGGCTCCCCCGGCAGTGAGGCCAGCTGGCCCTCGACCTCCTGCCACACCCGCCCGACGGCGATTCCGAAAACCCCCTGGCCCCCGCGGACGAGGTCGATCACCTCGTCCTCACTGCGGCACTCGTAGATCGACGCTCCATCGCTCATAAGCGTGATGCGCGAGAGGTCCTCGCCGCCGCGTTGCTCAAGGTGAGCCACGGCGCTGCGGATGTTGGCTAGCGAAACCCCCGTGTCGATGAGGCGCTTGACGATGCGCAGGACGAGGATG
>JALRGJ010000274.1 GCA_023253435.1 Ilumatobacteraceae bacterium
AGAGAGAGAGAGAGAGAGAGAGAGAGAGAGAGAGAGAGAGAGAGAGAGAGGATGAGAAGACAGGCAGGGCCTGCCAATAAGACCACTATAACATGCCAACCGAGGTTCAGCATGCAAAAAGCACCCTTACTCCCACTTTCGTGGCGGAGGTCTTACTGTTGGGAAAATAGTGGAATGCTCCGATCACAGAGTTTCCATCAAGCAAACAAAGCAAGGGGTCCCGAACACTGTGGAGTGAAGTATTAGATAATATCAAGCAGCATGATGTAAGAACAAGAACAACAATCAACATATGAGGGCATGTGCACTAACCTTCAACCCCATGGTGTACGCAGTTGTCGTCGTCCAGCGTCGAAGGCATCACATGCAGCACAGGGTATCCGGTTAGGCACAATCTCATATGAAGCTAGGATCCAAATCGTATACATCACACTGCAAGATGAATCTGCTACGAACATCCAACAGCTCCTTCTCCCTTGAATGAAATGTTGTCGGATAATCCAGATCATCATAGCTTTTAAAAAAGGCACCCGCGCGGGCACCACGCCGACAGAGAGAGAGAGAGAGAGAGAGAGAGAGAGAGAGAACTTTTCTCTCTCGTCCTCTCTCGT
>JALRGJ010000275.1 GCA_023253435.1 Ilumatobacteraceae bacterium
CCCGGTGTTGGCGTGTCGGGTGTCGTCACGATCGACGGGGAGTCTCGTCGTGTGGCGATTCGACGGGCAGCGACGGGTCGCTCGACCGGAACCGTTGTCGACGCTCTCATCGACGACGAGCCGGTCGTTCGCTTCGTCGTACGCGACGAACCTCGGACGGAAGCTCGTGAGACGATCGACGCTCTTCGCCGAGTGGGTGTGAAGCCGATGATCGTCTCGGGTGACGCCGAAGGCGCCGTTCACCATGTGGCCTCGAAAGTTGGCATCGACGCGGCCGACACCATGTCGGGTGTCCTGCCCGCCGACAAGTTGGCCGTGGTCGAGCGACTGAGGAGCGAAGGCCGATCCGTCGCCATGGTGGGTGATGGTGTGAACGACGCTGCCGCGCTGGTTGCGGCCGACCTCGGTATCGCGATGGGCACGGGAACCGACGCCGCGATGGAGGCCGGCGATCTCACGATCGTGAGCGGCCACCTGAGTGCTGTGCCGAACGCGTTGCGACTGAGTCGCCGGACTCTGCGCACCATTCGCGGCAACTTGTTCTGGGCCTTCGCTTACAACGTGGCCGCTCTTCCCCTCGCCGTGGCCGGATTGATGAACCCG
>JALRGJ010000276.1 GCA_023253435.1 Ilumatobacteraceae bacterium
AAGCATATACAAAAGGTCAAACGCGGCCATGCAATACCTGGGAGTGCGCGGCTCAGCACTACAAGGACTGCTCAAACGCCTTCATTTCAACGCAGTGTACCATATCAGAAAAATATGGAAGCATAGAGCTGCTCTTATGGGAATACACACAGAACTACAACAGGCAAATTGGAGCAAATGGAAACGAGCAGCACAAAAGCAATCAATCCACAGAAAACACACAAAGAGAAAGCGCTAACTTGAGCTCCCAACCTGGTAGTCCTGACCGGCTTGCTGGTCTGGGTTTAAAAGCTACCAGTAGCAGTAGGGAGTGTGGAGGCCTGAGGCGGAGCCACAAGCCACACACACTCTCTCCTTCAAATTACGCCACCGCCATGAGGCGCTGAGCGTAGTCTCTCTCTCTCTCTCTCTCTCTCTCTCTCTCTCTCTCTCTCTCTCACTTTGTGCAAGCTATTTCACATACATTATACTTGAACGCTCACAGCAGCAGCACATACTCTCGTGACACATTCAAACATACAAACACAAAGCCTCGCAACCAAACAAACATGAAGATTAACGTACAATTTTCAGGACCAATCATAAATGAACGCTTACAAC
>JALRGJ010000277.1 GCA_023253435.1 Ilumatobacteraceae bacterium
TCACGTGGTGCTTCTCCGCTCTGTTAAGCAGCAGCACCATCCTTCCCCATTCAGATTCAGTCATGGCCAGGTCAACTGCAATTAGTGCACAAACACTGTCGAAGAATGATATGGTCACATCTTCTGGGTAGTCGCCCGCTGGGACTGTAGTCCAATCAGCTTTGAGTTTTGGGACAACGCGACCAACGGCAGCGCAGATTAGATGCTCTCGCGTTTTCTTCTGTTCTGATGCCTCTGCTTTCAACTCGGAATGAAAGCGCTCAGATATCTTGGACTTGGCGCAGTCAAGGACTTGTTCCTCGAGGACATCGTCTTCGAAGACTTTCCAGCCGAGCCTCTGTAGAACGTAGCCCTTGCAATCAAGCGGGGTGGGATTGCAGGCCTTCTTGACGCAGCGGCAAATTAGGGCCTCGGCAATTTCAAAGACGAGCCCTCTCCACTTCTCCGTGACCTCATTCTGCATGTCTCCTCCCATGGGAAACCTATCCCAGTTCATCTGTTGCGCCACAATCTTGTATGTTTGTTCCTTGGTTTGGATTGGGATTGGGGTAGCAGACGCGTAGGTGGAATAGAAGGTGTCGT
>JALRGJ010000278.1 GCA_023253435.1 Ilumatobacteraceae bacterium
ATCAAAATTGCGGTCAACACGACGACTACTTGCACCTATTCCGCAAAAAATTTCTCACTCATCACAATTCGAGATGACAACTCACAGACAACTGCAATGCAGTTGCTTACACATTGGTTTCTAAAAGTTCACTTCCTTCGTGGCGAATTTCCGCATCACGATTCAACAGATGCCCTAAGACCCCGGCCAATACGGCGGTGGATAAGCCCACCACAATCGGAAAAGCAAACAAAATGACAACGAGAACGAGTGCGCCAGGCATATTTTTATTTCTTCTTTCGGATGGGTGATTTCTTCACCGACTTGGCTGTGGCCGATTTTTTCGGAACAGATTTTTTTCGCGTCGCAGTCTTTCGGGCTGCAGTTTTTTTCGTAGGAGTCTTCTTTGCGACAGCCTTCTTGACAGTTTTCTTTTTTACTTGTGACGCGGGCAAATAGGCCCATGCTTCAATTTCAACAGCACCTCCAAAGGGCAACTGTTTCACTCCGATGGTGCTACGCGCTGGGCGTGCTGCGCCAAATCCTGCCGCATACGCCTCATTGAATTGAGCAAAGGTGTCCATGTCGGTGAGGAAGCACA
>JALRGJ010000279.1 GCA_023253435.1 Ilumatobacteraceae bacterium
CTGCCGGGTGGTGGCCATGGTGCTCCTCGCTCGCCTGCGATCGGAGCCCCCGCTGTCCATCTGCCTGAGAGATGCACCTCGTGAAGAGGCTTTCCCCGTCGGCGGGGTGCTGATGCACCCTCTCTCCAGCGTCACCGCGCCCACCACGGTCCCTTGTGCCTGAGAGATTCCGGGGCGGTTGCTCCTTCGGCGCCGGCTCGAAGCCGGTCTCTCCCACGGCGGGCGATCGGTGAGGGCACCGTATCAGGACCATCCGGACGCCCCCGGGGGCATCCGTAAGGTGCCGCGCATGATCTTCCTCTACATCATCTCAATCATCGTCTACCTCGCATTGATCTTCGTGACGATGAACATCGCAGGGTCCAAGGGCCGCAGCGTGCTGGGGTTCGGCCTGCTGGCCGTGTTCCTCCCGCTTATCGCCCTCATCATCGTGCTCATCATCGGGCCGGCCGAGCAGAAGGTGGTCGTCTCCGAGGAGTAGCGGACCGCGTCAGCGGCTGACGGGAGGGGGCGCGGCGCAGTCGTCGGGCGCCGGTCCGCTCCCCGCCAGCCGCTGGCCGATCCACTGCACCACCGAGG
>JALRGJ010000280.1 GCA_023253435.1 Ilumatobacteraceae bacterium
GAGCTCTCTCGTTCGTAATGTTCCATCATTGTCTGTAAAGTGGGTTGTAAGGAGAGATAGGGATATTCCTGGGTCTTGTAAGTTTCCGGGAGATACAGCTCTTCAGGTTCCGGGAGATGCGGCTCTTCCTCCTCTTCCTCATTTTCCGAATCGTCGTCGCCAATTTCCTCTAGGATACTGCCCCCTTGTTCTTTCTTCTCTTTGCTTGTCACCGTAGAGGGCGGTGCCACGTCGCATTCCAGGTTTTGGTTTTGGTCGTAGTCACCATCTGACTCTGAAGCGGATCCGGAAGCTGGATCCTCTGTGGCCGTGGTGTCATTGTCCGTGTTCGAGGAATCGTCATCTTCCGATTCTGGGTCCGCGTATTCAGAGTCTTGGTCTGAGAGCGAGAACGAGAAAGAGTGAGAGTTTTTTGGAGAGAGAGAGAGAGAGAGAGAGAGAGAGAGAGAGAGAGAGAGAGAGAGAGAGAGAGAGAGAGAGAGAGAGATCGAGAGAGAGAGAGAGACAGAGAGAGAGAGAAAGAAAGACAGAGAGATCGAGAGAGATCGAGAGAGATCGAGAGAAAGAGAGAGATCGAG
>JALRGJ010000028.1:0-10964 GCA_023253435.1 Ilumatobacteraceae bacterium
GTACCTTGCGGACAAGGGACCACCAAGGAGCCCAGGGGCTCCAGAAGGAGACTGTGATGAGTCAGAGACATCGCAATCAGGACCTCGCGCCACTTGCGCGGGCCGACCTCCGGGCTCACGCTCATAATGAGCGTCATCGTGTGAACAGCGAACTTCACCAAGTAGTGGAGGCTGTCCAGCATGGTGTTGAGCCTCTTGATGTGGAAGAGCCAGGACCGCTCTGGAAACCCGCACATCATCATGATGCGGAACGAGGAATGGAAAAGACGCGTCGTAAGCCACTGAAGCATTGGAAGACAAAAGATTGGAAGCGACGGAAGGCAATTCGCAGGAATCGCGCCCTTGCTTGGAAGAACGTGGCTTAGTTCAGCCAGTCTGAGACGAGTTGAACACGTCGTTCGTGCCACTCTTCAATAGTGATGCCGTATCGAACATGGTCTTCCCACACGCCATTGATTTCTAAAAAGCGTTCGGCGAGGCCTTCTTCACGAATCTGAAGTTTTTCCATGACACGTCGTGAGTTGCCGTTTCGCGGAATGATGCAGATTTCCATCCGATGAAGGTGCAGTTCTTCGAATGCGTATTGCAGCACAACTAAGACTGCTTCTGACATTAATGATTGACCAGCTCGTAATCGATCAATCCAATAACCGATGGTGGCAGATTGAAAAGCACCCCGTACAACATTGTTGATGTTTATCTCGCCAGCAAAAGCTCCATCAACAAAAATTCCGAATGCATATTGTGAACCTGCGAGCCGTTCTCGCTCTCTGGCGCCGCATCGCGCTGCAAAGACATCACGATTTGATTCTGGATCCGGGTGGTGGGGAAGCCGGGCTGGCTCCCACTTTGTGAGCCACTCACCATTACGTCTGCGAACATCTGCCCAACCGTTGAAGTCTTGAGGCACGAGCGGACGCAGCACAACGCGGCGGCCATACAGCCTGAGACCAACACTGCTTGGTCGTGCGGGATGCATTGCCGTCATGTGCCTAGTCTTTCACGCTCCGCAACACCATCGAGAAGGCTGCGAGCAGAAACAGTAATTGCATCAATCTTCAGGCGGCGCATGGTTGCCACCAAAATGCAACATCCAGCCACGATGATGTCTGCTCTGTCGCGGGGGAGGCCTGGATTCAAGATGCGATCTTCGAACGGTTCTGTTGCAAGGGTTCGGAACACGTCTTCTGCCGCATCTCTTGTGAGTTCAAAACCGTGCACTGCACTTTCGTCGAATTGTTGTAGTCCAATCTCTACTGCAGCAATGGTCACAATTGTGCCTCCCACGCCGATGACTCGTGGAGGTGACACCATGGCGGGCATTGCTCTTCCAATTTCTTCAAGTTCATCTGCAACCGCTCCAATGAGATTGGTGAGATCTTCTGGATAGGGAGGATCGGTAGACAAATGAGATGCGGTAGAGGTAACTGCGCCAAAAGGAATGCTGACTGATTGATCTGCGCTTAGCACACCAAGTGTGTACTCGGTACTACCACCACCTATGTCGAGCACCAGCGTGGGTGAAGTGTGTGTGCTGCCAGAGAGCGCGCCTGAAAATGCCAATGACGCTTCTTGTTCTTCAGTCAGAATCTCAAGCGTCAACCCGGTGCGTTGAAGTAACTGTGACACAAAATGTTCAGCGTTTTGTGCGCGTCGACAAGCAGCCGTTCCCACTATTACTAGTTTTTCCGCGCCAAGACTTTGGGCGGTAGCAATGTGCTGGTCAATAGTGTGCAATGTGCGTTCAATGGCATTGGTGGAAAGTTCTCCGGTGGAGTGCAGATTCTCACCCAGCCGAGTGACGGCAACATTTCGGCATAACTGGTTTCCATTGGCATCTGTTACCAACAAATTGGTGGAGTTTGTACCAACGTCGATGACAGCAACTGATACCTGACTCATATGCGTTGCGCTCTGTGGATTCCGCGTGCGTCAAGTTGGTCTGCCACCCATTGACCCACTGCATCTTCTGCCCCAGCTAACCAATATGCAAAGTGGGCATGTAAACATTTCACGCCCTGACGTGTTCCGCCTACGCCGGCAGAGGGGCGTGGCCCCGTATGAGTTGAAGGGATCAGGGCATCTCGCTCCTTTGCATACCGTTCGTGAATGAGTGCAATTTCAGGAAGACCTATCAGATCTTCCACGTGATCAATCACGCCTTCTGCTTCAAGTGTGCTCACCGCATGTACTTCAGTGCTTCCTACCAACCAATACAACGTGGGCATGGGAGTTCCGTCGTTGAGAAGCGGGGCATTTTTCAGTACCACTGGTTCACCATGGTGATCACGCACCACGACACGAAATTCCCCTTGAGGAACTCGACCAATGAGTTGTGTGACTGCGACGAGGTCTTGCTCAGAGGGCACAGGGCCCTGCAACAGCATGGTCTTACTTAACGACGAGCCAGATAACTACTGCTGCAACTACTGCGACAACCGGCAACGCACGCTTCAAGATGGTGTTACCGCTCACTGCTAGCAAGTTGAGTGCTTCTGCTTCTGGGGCATCAATTTTTCTGACAACTGGTTCACCAGATTCTGCTACCGGAGCAGGCTCTGGTGTGGCCGGAGTGGATGCCGCGCCAGATGCAATGAGTTCATTGAGGTTGACAACAAACTGCGCCAAGATTTTGTCGGAGACATCGGCCATTGCTCCACGACCAAACTGGGCAACTTTGCCAGTGATTGCAAGATCTGTGTTAACGGTGACAGACGTACTTGTAGGTGTTTCGGCAGTGAGTTCTGCAGTAATGAGTGCTGATGCATTGCCCTTACCGCCAGTGTCTCTACCTTCGCCTTTGAGAACAACGCGATGGGCTGCGTCGTCGCGCTCAGTAAAACTTGCCTGACCTTTGAACTGTGCTTGGATGGGTCCTACCTTCACTTTGACGACGCCGCGGTACGTGTCGCCTTCTACTTCTTGCAACTGAGCACCAGGCAAGCAAGGGGCAATTCGTTCAACATCGGTGAGGATGCGCCATGCATCTTCAACGGGAACTGGAACTGTGAAGTGATGATTCAGGTCCATTGTGAGAGATCCTCCGAGGTATCGATGTCTGCGGAATTGCCCTTGCAGGCTACTTGGCGAACTAGTTCAGGGTGCATGTGCATCAAGACACGTGCACCCGCATCTGGCTCAGAAGTCAATGATTCAAAGAGGTCCCATACAGATGAGTCCAACTTCACAGGGTTAGCACGTACTCCGTTATACGTAGCCACCACGATGGGTCCCTCCGTTGCTGCCACGGTTCGCCACGCCTCGCTCGTAATAAATGGCTGGTCTGCTAGTCCCACCACGATGGAAGAGAACCCGTGTTGTCTGGCGTACTGGATGGCCGTGCGGACAGAACTGTGCTGTCCTGTTGCCCAGTGGGGATTGTGAACGCAGGTAAGCCCTGTAGCGGCCTCTGAGAGGTCGATAGCTCCGGTGACCACAATGAATGAGGGGAGCCCAGAGTCCCTCAGGGAAGCGATGGCGTGGGCGATCAGAGGCTTTCCCCGAAATGGGGTCAGGAGTTTGTGGGTACTGCCCTGGAATCTGGTTCCAGAGCCCGCAGCCAAAAGAACTCCCAGAGGTAGGTGCATACCGATGTCCATCCGTAATAGCCTGCCTGAAATGTCTGGGACAGCCACTCTCCGGCGCGGATTCATCGCGTTTTGCTTGGTGGGCGCTCTAAGTGCGCCCGTCACTGCCCATGCTGAGAATAAATCTCCTGCCCCAAAGCGTGTGACCACGGAAATGCCTGGTGGCAAATTCCGGAAACGAAATGCCATCTCTCTTGCCGCTCACAGTGCGCTCTCCATCATCACTCGTACAGAAAATATTGAAGACCCCGTCTATGTGAATGCAAGAAGGGCAACATCAGATCTTGTTGCCCAAGCGATGTCACTCGATGCCGAGCGGTTGCACAAGGCGTGGGGCGGAGTACCTCGTGATCATCAAATTGCGGTCTTAGCAGCAATTACACAACTAAATGTTCGATACGTGCCAGGCAAAGAAGATTCTTATGTGCAGATGGATTGCTCTGGTTTGATGTGGTACTCGTGGCGTGTCGCTGGGGTTGATGCTCCTCGACAAGCTGTGTCGTTGTTAGATCCTCGTATGCGAGTAGAGCGTAAAGATGCGCGTGCAGGAGATGTAGTGGGTGAAGGAACTCATGTTCATTTGTATCTAGGAATAGATCTCGCCATGATTCATGCGCCGTTCAATGGCAAAAAAGTGAAATTCAAAATCATGTCTGAAGAACAAGCTGCACGTGTTGTATGGACAGATCCATCCAAGATTGCTACATATCGCTTGTAATTTTTTAGGCTCTCTCTAATGAATTGGGCCGTCTGTGGCGCCCAAACGCGTTGCGTTGCGCCCAGTTCTCGATGCAATGATTTCTCCCACAATGGAGATTGCGGTTTCTTCTGGAGTGCGACCACCGAGATCTAGTCCGATGGGTGAGTGAAGTCTGCTGAGTTCATCAGGGGACGTAACGCCTACTTCAGCAAGTCGTTCTAAACGCTTTGCATGCGTCTTGCGACTTCCCATAACACCGATGTAGCCCACGCTTGTGGCAAGAGCACCTTGAATTGCAGGCACATCAAATTTTGGATCATGAGTGAGAATGCATACTGCATCGCGTGGTCCTAGTCTGTTTCCGCGTTCTTCAAACATTGGAGTGGGCCACGTCACACGAACTTCATCTGCCATTGGGAATCTGCGGCGCGTCGCAAAGATTTCTCTCGCGTCACACACTGTGACGTGGTAGCCGAGAATTTTTGCCACACGAGCAAGCGCTGCGGTGAAGTCGACAGCGCCAAAAATCCACATGAGTGGTGGTGGAGAGAAGCTTTCAATAAAAACCTGAACTGTTTCAGTGTCAATGAGGTCTTCCGGTGTTGATTGACCGTGTGGCCCATAATGGCGAACGATGGTGCGCCCCGCCTCAAGTTCTCCCATGGCATCTCTGCTGATGACACGATCGATATCTGAGTTGCCAAGTGATCCCGCAACAATTCCTTGGGGGGTCACCACCATTGTTGCTCCTACGTTTGGTCCTTCAATAATGGTGACAAGAGAAACTGGCGCGTTGTCTCGCACGAGGGCAGCAAAAGTTTCGTACGTGCTCACGCCCACTCCAACGGCTGAATGAATAAGTGAATGATGCCCCCACATGTCAGGCCCACGGCGAATGCCTCGTCGTCTGAGTAGCCAAAGGTGACCACTCTGCTGGGTTGTTCGCCGGCCAAGATTGCGAGAGCTTCTGTGACAACAGCACTTTCTACGCAACCACCGCTGACTGATCCGATCACTTCACCGTCTTCATTGACAGCCATAGCCGCTCCGGCGCCCCGAGGGCCAGAGCCTTGAATATCAACCACGCGAGCAAGAGCTATGCGCTTACCTGTCTTTTTCCAGCGGTCGAGTTCGTCGAGTAATTCACGCATCGTTAATCACCTTTGTGAGCTGGGCGAGAGCTTCTAATGAATGACCCTCTACGAAGTCATCAACATAGGGGAGAGCGGCTGCCATTCCTCGGGCAAGTGGCGCATATCCCGGCGTCACCTTGAGAGGATTCACCCAAACAGTTTTAAAAGACACTCTTTGAAGTCTCTGCATCTGTTCAGCAAGAACCTCTGGGTCACCTCTATCCCATCCGTCTGACAAAATCACCACGATGGCGCCTCTGGCCATTCCTCTAACTCCCCACTCATCGTTGAACTGTTGGAGTGTGGTTCCAAGGCGAGTTCCGCCGCTCCAGTCGCGTACATGGTCACCTGTTGCGCTGAGAGCTTTATCGGGATCTTTCGAAGACAATTCTCGGGTAACTCGTGTGAGGCGAGTTCCCAAAGTAAATGCTTCCACACGTTGTCTGCCCGCAACTCCGGCATGAACAAATCGCAAGAGCGCTCGAGCATATGGCTCCATTGATCCACTGACATCAAGAAGGAACACGATGCGCCGGGCTTTGTCACCTTTTTCCATCCAGTGTCTGCGCATGGGTTCACCAGATGCAGCCAATGACGCACGAACTGTTCCGCGCATGTCTGGAGTACGTCCACGGGAGTCCGTGGACACAAGGCGAAGTGATGGGCGAGGTGATCCTGCCATTTTCAATGTGTGCATGAACTGCTGAGCCATGCGCATTTCATCATCTGAATACTCTGCAAAGTCTTTTTCGCGAAGTGTCTCCACACCTGAAAAGCGCAATGTGATGGTGGGGTTATCGCTTGCTTCCGCCTCACCCTCAGTTGCGCCTTCATCTTCAGTATCTAAAGCAAGCGTGACAGTGAGTTTTTCTTCATCGAGTTGTTCTCGAGATTCACGATGTTCCCAAAAGACCGCGAAAGCTTTATTGAATGCAGGGAGATCTTCTGGCGAACGCACAAGTGTTGCTCGTCCAGACCAGTACACAGATTCTCTGTTCTCTACACCTACTAGTGAGAGTGCATTCATGAAGGTGAGAACGGAGTCGAGTGGAGTTGGAATATCAAGTAAACGCAAAACACGCGCAAAAGCCACAGCAAGTTCATCTGGCGAGGAGACAACCTGGAGCCCGGAGTTTTGATTCATGTGATCAGCCGTGTAAGAGTCCGCGATCAAATGCCTGTTGCACAACACCTGCAATGCCGTGATCTCGCACACGGCTTTGATCTTCTCGATACTTCAGAACTGTTCCCAGTGTTCGCTCAATGACTGTTTCATCTATTTGAGAAATACCAAGGCGACCAAGAGCAGTTGCCCAGTCGATTGTTTCTGCAACACCGGGAGGTTTGTACAAGTTGATTCCGCGGAGTGCTTCCACAGCACCAGCAACTTGTCGGGCAAGTTCTTCTGATGCCTCTGGCACGCGTAACTTCACAATCTCAACTTCACGCTCAAATGTTGGGTGTTCTACCCAGTGATACAGACAGCGTCGCTTCAGCGCATCGTGGACATCGCGAGTTCTGTTTGACGTAAGGATCACAACGGGAGGGGTGGGGGCCTTGAAAGTTCCGATTTCTGGAACAGTGACTTGAAAGTCAGATAGCACTTCAAGTAGGTAGGCCTCAAACTCATCGTCTGCTCTATCAATTTCATCAATGAGCAAGACGGGTCTTTCTGATGCAGTGTGATCAATTGCGCGCAAAATTGCACGCTTCAACAAAAAGCGCTCGTTATAGAGCTGGCCTTCAAGTGACTCCGTATTTGATTGCGCAGCCTCACCAGAGGCTTCTGCGGCGCGAAGATGAAGCAATTGTTTGGAGTAGTCCCAGTCGTAAACGGCCTGAGCAGCGTCGATGCCTTCATAACACTGCAAACGAATAAGTTCAGTTCCTTGCCACCGCGCAATGGTTTTTGCCAACTCTGTTTTACCTACACCTGCTTCACCCTCGAGAAATAACGGGCGCCCCAGCGACAGAGCCAAAAACACTGCAGTGACCAGACCATCGTCCGCTAGGTAGCCGTTGGCAGCGAGTCCGAGAGCTACATCTTCTGTGGTGGAGGGCTGAATAGGCACCCTGTAAGCGTACGGGCAGGACCCTTATGAGTCCCACCCCAAACCAAGGCGATCTAGTGTCTTCAGCCACGCATTGCGCTTGCCGGTTTTGTCTTCTTGATCAAGCGACCAGCGTGTGGCTTGGATGCCGATAAATCGAAACGGTTCTGGTGGGAACGGCAACGGTTTCTTTTGCACAAAATCGGTGGCTGTTGCACGTGAGCGTCGGCCATCGATGAGATCAAGCATTACCTCTGCCCCAAAGCGAGACGCTGCAACACCCAAGCCTGTGTAGCCAAGCGCATATGTCACTCGACCTCCCAGAGCCCGGCCCCAATACACACAGAACCGACTACATGTGTCAATAGCTCCACCCCACATGTGGGTAAAGCGAACACCATCAAGTTGTGGGAAGGTTTCAAAGAAATGCTTTGATAACAACGCCCAACTCTCTGGGCTTGATTCAAGTTCTTGCCGAACACGACCACGGAAGTAATAGGGGTTGTCGTAGCCACCCCACAAAATTCTGTTGTCTTCTGTCAGACGGTAATAATGAAATTGATTAGGGATGTCACTGAGGCCTTGACGATTCTTCCAACCAATTGATTCAAGTTGTTGTTGGTTGAGGGGCTCTGTGATCATGCAGTAGTCGTACACCGGCGCAATGTAATTGCCTAATCGTTTGAGCAATGGTTTGAATGCATTAGTAGCAAGTGCAACTTTGCCTGCACGGATTCGACCAAGGGGAGTATTTACCAGCACTCCAACACCGTCTCGTTCTAGAGATGTTGCGCGGGTGTCTTCATAGATACGAACCCCCAATGATTCGGCTGCTGCCTTAAGGCCCCATACCAATCGAGCAGGATCCACAAGTGCTGCTGAGTCTTTTCTCCACAAGCCACCCAAATATGTCTCAGAGTGAACTTCGGCGCGCATTGCATCACGATCGAGCCATTCAACACGTTGCCCAAGCTTGCGGTAGTGCCCGTAATCTTCCCGTAGCTCGTCTAGATAACTTGGCGCATGAGTTGTAGTAGCAACATCTATGGCGCCAGTGCGCTCCCAATCACAATCAATGTTGTACTGACGAATGGCACGCTCAATATCGTTGAGATTCTTGATGCCAAGCTCTTCAAGGATTGCAACTTCATCAGGAAAGCGTGACTGTGCGTTTGCAATGCCATGTGTGAGCGACGAATCAACGAAGCCGCCATTTCGACCGCTTGCAGCAGAGCCCACTTCATGTGCATCGATGAGAATGACATCACGAGAAGGATCTCGCTCTTTGGCCAGGATTGCCGTCCATAGTCCGGTATATCCGCCACCAACAATGCACAAGTCGCACATATCAGTGCGAACGAGTGTGGGATTTGAGTCGGGTTCGTCAACGTCTTCGTACCAGTACGGATACGGATCTGCGTCGGCGATCGCGTCTAAGTGACGCTCGTCCATTGGTCTCACCACCTTGTTCATTACAGGCTAGCGGGGTAAGTCATTAGGGTGAAGGCATGGAACTAGGACTACATGGGAAAACTGCTGCCATCGCTGCTGGTACTGCTGGGCTTGGCCTGGGAACGGCACAAGCTCTGGCTCACGAGGGCGTGCATGTGGTGATCTGTGGTCGCGACAATGAAAAGCTGCAGTCCGCCCTTTCGCGCATTGGGCACGGGGCTCAAGGGTTTGTCTGTGATGTGTCTACGGAAGAGGGCGGGAGAGTATTTGTAGAACAGTCCGTTGCAGCCCTGGGATCTGTAGACATCTTGGTGGCGAACGGGGGTGGGCCCCCTGCGGGAACATTTGCAAGTACTCCCATGGATCAGTACATGCCCGCCTTGGAGAACAATCTGTTGTCCATTGTTTCCATGTGTCAGGCAGCGATACCACCAATGTGTGAACGAGGGTGGGGACGTGTTTTAGCCATCACGTCATACTCGGTTCGTCAGCCGGTGCCCAACATCATTTTGTCTAATACGGCGAGAGCTGGAGTTACTGCATTTCTCAAAACTTTGTCTCGAGAAGTTGCAGCAAAAGGAGTGACGGTAAACACAATTCAGCCGGGTACCCACAAAACTGATCGCATCACCCAGTTGTATGGCGATCATCTGGATAGTGCTGCCGCAACAATTCCCGCTGGTTTCTTGGGAGACGCAGAAGATTTTGGGCGCATTGCTGCCTTCATGTGTAGTGAGTCGGCTCGATTCATGACAGGCGTAAATTTGCAAGTTGACGGCGGCGCATATGCCGGCCTCATCTAACGAGGAGGGTCAGAAAAATGTTGCATCACATAATTTTGATTAAGTGGATTGACGGCGTGAGTGAAGCGCACAAACAATTGGCGCAACGAGAGCTTCAGCAATTTGCCTCCACATTGGCCGGAGTGGTGTCTTACGACTGTGGGCCAAATGCGGGATTTTCCGATGGCGCTTCAGACTTTGCAGTGAGTGCCGTTTTTGAGGATGAAGCGGCGTGGCGCGTGTATGACGAAGCCGATGAACACAACAGAATCAGGCGCGAAATTTTTGGGCCTAACGTTTCTGAGAGAAAAGTAATTCAGTTTTTTAGTTAATAAATTCTGCAACTGAATCTTGTTGGCGAGCACGACGCTGCTCCCACTTTTCAGACCCAAACCACGCAATCAACACCACTCCAAAACCGGCAATGCAGTCGCTGATGTAATGCTCTCCGAAATACACGAGAGTGAGCATCATGAGAAAGGGATACAGAAGAGCACAACGTTTCATCCACGTTGGCTTGTTTCGTGTGTACCACAACGCCACAAGTAACGACATGCCTGCGTGAAGTGATGGCATGGCAGCTACTGCGTTCAGTACCGCAGCACCTCTGTCAATGGTGTGAGAGACCGTTTTCAGTCTGAGTGCCCACCAGCCTCTTCCCGTGATGCGAAACACCTGATCAATGTGGCCTTTCTCGGAGGCCATCCATGGTGGAGCAGCAGGAAACACCATAAATACAGACACTGCAATGATGAGCGTGGAGCTGAAACGACGTACGTAGCGCACCCACTCAATGCGATTACGAATTCGCAGAGTGGTGAGAGGCACCACAGGCAACACGAAATGCATCATGTAGATAATTGATCCTGCAACGTCATACCACCGAATATGTTTTTGCAAAAATGTGTCTTGCATCCAAACATTTGGGTCGGTTCCACGAGTGAAGAATCGGTCTATGTCTCGGGGAAGAGTGAAATTCACTCCAACCCCCAATTGGTCAGCAATTCCACGGCTGTAGTCGTAGATCATGTAGATGAAGACCAGGATCATCCAGTCCTTCACAGTTTGTGTCATCTCTGTCTTAGAGCGACCAATGGTGGAGATGAGAAATGCCACCAACATCCATGTAAGAACGGCAAGACGATCTACAGGAATGCCAAAAGCGAAGATGCTCCACAAAAAAATCGCGCCATAGACAATGAAGACTCGACGACGAACCGACTCCAGGTCAGCGCCCTGGTTGGCCATAAATGTTTAGT
>JALRGJ010000028.1:10991-11235 GCA_023253435.1 Ilumatobacteraceae bacterium
GAGGTCTGACTGTGGCTCTGCCTCTGCAGCAGCAAGTTCTGCAGCATCAGCGATGCTTGCTCCACCTGCGATTGCCTGTGCCACGCTTGTTGCAAGAACAGGCACTGATCCCATGTTCACGAGTGCAACGCCAGATTCAGTGCCACGCTTCCACGCGGCTACGCCAACAATTGCCCAGTCTTGAGCACGGCGATTGAACTTTTGAAAGCCCCAAGATGCGCCATTCATTTTTGGAACGCGAATC
>JALRGJ010000281.1 GCA_023253435.1 Ilumatobacteraceae bacterium
AAGGCGAACAGGTACGCCGATAGGTACCTGTCGTCGTCGCCCCAGAGAGTAGGCAGCGTGCCCGGCGGGAGAGGAAGGCGGATCGAGATGTTTCCCTCGATGTGGGGGGCGACTTCCTCGCCGTGCTCGTCCAGGACGCGGACGTCGTAGCCGGGAACCGGCCGCGAGGGCGAGCCGACCTTCAGAGGAAGCGGATCCAGGCCCCGCATGCTGGAGGCGATGGGCCAGCCCGTCTCGGTCTGCCACCAGTTGTCCACGACGGGGACACCGAGAATCTCCGTGGCCCACGCGAAGGTGTCGGGGTCCAAGCGCTCCCCCGCGAGGAAGAGGGTCCGCAGGCTGCTGATGTCCCGATCGGCAAGGCGCTCGCCTCGGGGGTCCTCCTTCTTGATCGCGCGGATGGCCGTGGGCGCAGTGAAGAGCGCGTTGACGCGATGGTCCTCGATGACGCGCCAGAAGGCCCCCGCATCCGGCGTCCCCACGGGCTTGCCTTCGTACATCACCGTCGTGCAGCCCGTGATGAGCGGTGCGTACGCGATGTAGGAATGGCCCACGACCCAACCGACGTCGGAGGCGG
>JALRGJ010000282.1 GCA_023253435.1 Ilumatobacteraceae bacterium
GCTGGCACTCGGTCTCCCGTTATCGGGTTTCCTTGTGGTTGGTGTGGCGACGATCGCGTGCGCAGTACTTTTTCATTTCCAAGCGCTCGCGGTCATTGATCTTTGATTTCATCGTGATGTAGTTACGTTCTTTGCACTCTGTGCATTCGAGCGTAATTTTCACACGCTTATCACTCTTGGCCATGACGGGCCCCTTCCTTACAGACTTTCGATCTTCTTACTTGATGATCTTGGTGACACGACCAGCGCCCACCGTACGGCCACCCTCACGGATAGCAAAACGAAGACCCTCATCCATCGCGATGGGCTTACCCAACTCAACAGTCATATTCACATTGTCACCAGGCATCACCATTTCAGTACCAGCAGGCAACTGAACAGTTCCGGTCACGTCAGTGGTACGGAAGAAAAACTGCGGACGATAGTTATTAAAGAACGGCTTATGACGACCGCCTTCTTCCTTCGTCAACACATACACCTGACCCTCAAAATTGGTGTGAGGTGTAATCGAACCAGGCGCACACAACACCTGACCACGCTCAACATCTTCCTTCTTCGTTCCACGAAGAAGCGCACC
>JALRGJ010000283.1 GCA_023253435.1 Ilumatobacteraceae bacterium
GGAGAACAAGCTGATCGCCGCGATCTGTTACTCGCACACGAGCCTGCCCGAGTCGCAGATCCTGGCCAAGGTCGAGACCATGAGTCAGACCGAGAAGGTCGCGATCTTGCGGTCGTACATCGGCGATCGCGAGAACCGCCGCCATCGTCCGGGCCGCGCGTTCGAACGTATCGACTATCGCTTCGACGTCTTGTCCGACTACGGCGCGTTCCGCGACTTGCAGCGGCACCGCTTGCTCACGATCGAGTGGCAGCCGCTCACTCCGAACCACGGGTACACGCGCCCCGACTTGGTGGACGAAGCCGGAATGGCCTCGGTGTTCGATGAGGTGATGACGCGCTCGGCGGGGTTGTACGACGCACTGAAAGTCGACTTCCCGCACCAGGCGAGCTACGCGGTGTCCATGGCGTATCGCGTGCGGTACGTGATGCAGTTCAACGCCCGTGAGGCCATGCACATGCTCGAGTTGCGATCGTCGCCGCAGGGCCATCCGGCGTACCGGCGCGTGGCCCTGGAGATGCATCGTTTGATCGCTGAGCAGGCCGGCCATCGCGCCGTGGCCGAAGCGAT
>JALRGJ010000284.1 GCA_023253435.1 Ilumatobacteraceae bacterium
GCTCTCAAACAACAAGGTGTCAGCGAAATATTCGGGCCTGGATCGTCGTTGAAGACGATTGCCGAGTGGCTCGAAACGGCGCTCGACGAGCGAGAAAAGGTGAGCAACTAATGGACCTGTTCGAATATCAAGGCAAGCAGTACTTCGCCAAGTTCGGTATTCCCGTATCGGCTGGTGATGTGGCCCACACCGTGGACGAAGCCATCGCTATTGCCGAGCGTGTCGGATACCCCGTGGTGGTGAAGGCACAGGTGCAGGTGGGAGGTCGCGGCAAGGCAGGCGGCATCAAACTGGCCAACAACAAAGCCGAAGTGCAAACGCACGCCACGAACATCCTCGGCATGGACATCAAGGGTCATGTCGTAAAGCGCGTGTGGGTGGAGTGTGCTTCGGACATTGCCGAGGAGTACTACGCATCGTTCACGCTCGATCGTGGTGCAAAAAAGCACCTCTTGATGTTGAGCGCTGAAGGTGGCGTTGAAATTGAAGTGGTGGCTGAGAAAAATCCTGACGCCATCGTCAAATTGCACATCGATCCCGTAGATGGGTTGTCACGCGACA
>JALRGJ010000285.1 GCA_023253435.1 Ilumatobacteraceae bacterium
TGCCACTAGCAGGAAAATTACATCGCGACAGCAGGTCTGCGATGAGAGGAGAAGTTGGGCCGTCCATGGTGGAGGCTCTGAGTAGTTCGGTGATCTACTTCTTCTTCGCGGCTTGGCGTTGGCGACGGTTGGGGTAGCGAGTTGCGCTGACCTTGGTGACGTAACCCACGATGCTTTGGACGACTGCTCCGATAGCGGCGATGAGAAGAATCACGCCAATCCAGTAGTGCCATACATACGCTGCGAACATGCCTATAAGCGTAGCCACCAGTGGTGCACTCACCGATATTTGGTGACGTTTTTCGCTATGGGAGACGGCTTTAGGTGGCCTTAGCGGGCCTCGGCGTCGCCCATCACCTCGTCGCCAAAGCAACTGGCAAGACGATCGAGGAAGCCTTCGGGCAGTTCGTCGTTTTGCGCTTTGGTCTTGATGACGGTGCGCAGCTCGGCATGGAATTCGTACGCCCCTTGGCAATCGGTACACCCTTTGAGGTGGCCGATGATCTCAGCCACCCTGTCGTCGGATAGCTCAGAGTCAAGGAACGATTCAAGTTCTCGA
>JALRGJ010000286.1:0-302 GCA_023253435.1 Ilumatobacteraceae bacterium
GATCACGCCAGGGTCGGCCCACGTGGGCGATGACGACCGCGGCCGCCACCCACGAGAGAACGGCGAGCCGAGCGATGGGTAGGCCGTTGACGAAGAACGACCAGACGAAGACGGCTCCGTAGAGAGCGAGCAGGCCGCGTCGCACCGTCCGCACATCGAGCACGACGAAGCAGGCTACCTGGGGTTCATCCGACGTTCAGGTGAGCGAGCCGAGCGGGCCCGCTCTGTTCAGGCGCTGGCGGTTTCGAGAGCGCGACGCACGAGCACCTTGGCGAGATGTGTGCGGTATTCGACGCTCGCGT
>JALRGJ010000286.1:312-550 GCA_023253435.1 Ilumatobacteraceae bacterium
TCGGCGACGGCCTTCTCGGCGGCGTCGGCGATCGACGCACCACCGGCGATGGCCGACGACACGCTCGAGGCGAGAACGGGTGTCTGGCCCATGTTCACGAGAGCCACACCGGATTCACTGCCACGACGCCACGCGGCCACACCGACGATCGCCCAGTCCTGAGCGCGGCGGTTGAACTTCTGGAAACTCCAGCCGGCACCGTTCATCTTGGGTACGCGGATCTCGGTGAGCATCTCGT
>JALRGJ010000287.1 GCA_023253435.1 Ilumatobacteraceae bacterium
TGGCCCTGAAGTGACGGCAGAAGCCGTAAAGGTGGTGCGTGCGGCGGGCGTCAACATCGACGCCACAGAGTTCGACCTTGGCGGAAGTCGCTACCTACGTGACGGTGAAATTCTGTCCGATGCAACTCTCAACGAACTGCGCGCTTTCGACGCAATTTTGTTGGGAGCGGTGGGTACCCCAGATGTGCCCCCCGGAGTGATTGAGCGCGGCCTGTTGCTGAAGATGCGATTCGATCTCGACCTGTATGTGAATCAGCGTCCGTTTGCGGGCACCGCGCCTGGCCATGTCACGCCACACGATTTTGTGGTCATTCGCGAGAACACCGAAGGTCCCTATGTTGGTGAAGGTGGCGTTCTTCGCCGCGGAACTCCTCATGAGATTGCAACGCAGGGAAGTGTGAACTCCCGTCACGGTGTAGAGCGCTGTATTCGTTATGCATTTGAACTAGCGGCGAAGCGCAATAGAAAGCACGTCACACTGGTGCATAAAACAAATGTGCTCACGTTTGCTGGTGACTTGTGGCAACGCGCATTCAATGAGGTT
>JALRGJ010000288.1 GCA_023253435.1 Ilumatobacteraceae bacterium
GCCACCAGACGTCGATCGGTTCCGGCCCCCGGATCGACACAGGCCATGACGATGCCACTCGGCACGTAGGCCACGGCGCGCGCCAGCGCGAGCGAGCCAGCGCGTACGTCGAACGGCGCGATGTCGTGCGTGATGTCGACGACGTGAAGTTCGGGGGCGAGATCGCGCAACAACGCGTGAACGACTCCGACGGCGTCGGATCCGTGACCGAGATCGGAGAGGAACGACACGGTGTCGTACGAGCGACCTTTCGACATCGCTCGCAGTGTGTCAGTGCCCACTCACGAATGCGACACGATTCCGTCGACACAGGACCGGGAATGCGAAAGGGCCGGTGCCAACCCCCCGATGGCACCGGCCCTTTCGGCGCTTCCCTTGCGGGTGCGTCTCCCGGCTGCGATGAGCCGGTGGTCTTGTGACCTGTGCGACACACTAGGCACATTCGTCACGCGAACAAAAGTGCCGAGAACGGATTTTTTGTCATTCGTTGCACAGTGCAGAAAACCGCACTTTTGCACTAAATCGATGACCTGCGACGACCGC
>JALRGJ010000289.1 GCA_023253435.1 Ilumatobacteraceae bacterium
AGAGAGAGAGAGAGAGAGAGAGAGAGAGAGAGAGAGAGAGAGAGAGAGAGAGAGAGAGAGAGAGGATGAAAAGACAGGCAGGACCTGCCAATAAGACCACTATAACAAACCAACCGAGATTCAGCATGCAATTAAATGCACCCTTACTTCCACTTTCGTGGCGGTGGTCTTACTGCTGGGAAAATAGTGGAATGCTCAGATAATGAGTGAACAAAAGTTCGACAATTCCAAAAACACACCTATCCATGTATATTGTGTAAATACAAAGTCTACTGTGTCCACAAGGTCGATGAGGGATCTCTCCTCACCCGTTCTTGTATCCGCGGCCTGAGACGTATACCTTCAGTAGAAACAAAGAAAAAAACAGAACACACACGAACAGGCAATCTCTGGAATTGTCGACAACATTCATCTCCAAATCATCATAGCTTAAAAAAGGGCACCGTGCGGGCACCGCGCCGAAAGAGAGAGAGAGAGAGAGAGAGAGAGAGAGAGAGAGAGAGAGAGAGAGAGAGAGAGAGAGAGAGAGAGAGAGAG
>JALRGJ010000290.1 GCA_023253435.1 Ilumatobacteraceae bacterium
GGAATGAGGCTCATCACGTCACCGGTGAAGGTCCACTCCTTGCCACTGCGCGACGAGCGCAGGACGGCTTCGATCTTCTGGTGATACGAATCGTCGCCACGGAACTCGGTGGAGATCTCGGCGTGATCGCACAGGTGCAACTGGCCGTTCTCCCACACGAATCCGCCCCGTGTTCCGGGTCCGTCCTTCTTCGCCACGCGTGAGAGCATGAATCCGAGATCGCGATCGAAGTTGGCAGTGAGCCAGCGGTAGTACCACGGTGCCTGCCAGTAGCGAGGACCCCAGGAATGGTCGCGCAGTCCGAAACCCTGGATGTCCCACTCCTGATCGCCGACGCGGATCGTTCCGTTGGCTTCCACGAGTTGCTCGTAGTGGCCCTTGGCGAATTCCTCGCCCGGGGCTTCGTGAGGTGTGTCGGGTTCGCCGCCGAACATGCTTCTCCGGCCCTGACCGGTGAACGTGATGTGCACCTCGCACTCGGAGTACGGGTTGTTGGTGAAAGCCGACTTGGGGTCGACCATCTCCTCGGGTCGGGTG
>JALRGJ010000029.1 GCA_023253435.1 Ilumatobacteraceae bacterium
CGTTTTGGAATAGGTACACGAATCAGTCCACTGCGATTATTGCGTGCCCAACTCACGTGCACTGGTGCTTCAAAGCCAGGAACTAAACGTTTGTAACTGTTTACGGTTTGGTTTGTAACTGCAGTGATCTCGGCAGCATGACGCAAGAGTCCTGCCATGAACGACTTTGCGACAGGGGAGAGATTGTGTTCATCATTCTCGTCGTAGAAGGCGTTGGCGTCACCTTTGAAGAGTGACAAGTGCAAGTGCATGCCAGAGCCCTGCACTCCCTCGAGTGGCTTTGGCATGAAAGTTGCGTGCACATTTTGCATTGCCGCAATTTCTTTCACAATCATGCGAAATGTCATGACAGAGTCAGCCATAGACAAGGCATCTGTATGACGAAGATCTATCTCTTGTTGTGATGGTGCATCTTCATGGAATGAGTACTCCACGGGGATGCCCATGGCTTCAAGTGTGCGAATTGTTTCTTTGCGGAGAGAGGATGCAACATCTGTTGTTGTGAGATCAAAGAATCCGCCCTCATCAAGAGGTACCGGCGACTCACCACGTTTTGGTGGCTCAAAGTAGAAGTACTCCATGTCTGGAGCAATGAGAAATTCGTAGCCGTCTGCACGAGCAGCATCGAGATTGCGCTTGAGAACTTGGCGAGGGTCACCCTCAAATGTTGAGCCATCTAGTTTATGAACATCACAGATCACTCGAGCTTCCGCAGTTTTAGGATCTACCCAAGGAAGAACCTCAAAAGTATTGGGATCTGGAATAGCTAACACGTCAGATTCTTCCGTGCGTGAATAGCCGTCAATAGAAGACCCATCAAAGGTCATTCCATCGTTGAGCGCATTCTCTAATTCAGCAGGGCTGATAGCAAAACTTTTTAGCGTTCCGAGCACGTCTGTAAACCAGAGTCGTACTAAACGAACGCCTCGTTCTTCCACAGTGCGAAGCACGTAGTCGCGATGTTGATCGAGCATGTCACTCATTCCTTCAGTCTGCCTGTCAATGTGTCAATGGGCTACTTAATAAACAAAACGGGGGGCCATGAGGCCCCCCGTTTCAGTATTTATATGGCTGGCTTAGCCGCACACGGTCTCAAGAATGAGGCGAGTAACGGTGTAAGGGTCAACGTTTGCGTTTGGACGACGGTCCTCTGCGTAGCCCTTCTTGTCACGAGCAACCTGCCATGGAATACGTACTGATGCGCCACGGTCCGACACTCCGTAGGAGAACTTATTCCAAGGTGCAGTTTCGTGCTTTCCAGTGAGACGGCTCTGAATATCGTCGCCATAGTTCTCTACGTGCTCCAATACTCGGGTACCCAACTTCTCACACGCAGCAATAATTGCGTCGTAGTTCTCGCGCATTGCTTTGGTGGAGAAGTTGGTGTGAGCACCGGCTCCGTTCCAGTCACCCTTCATGGGCTTTGCATCAAATGAAATCACCACGTCGTAGGACTCTGCGATGCGATGGAGCAACCAACGTGCAACGTACATGTGATCGGAAACGGTGAGTGCATCTGCTGGCCCAATCTGGAATTCCCATTGACCAGGCATTACTTCAGCATTTGTACCAGAGATCATCAACCCAGCATCAATGCATGCCTGGGTGTGCTCTTCAATGATTTCACGACCAACAACACGTCCGGCACCAACGCCGCAATAGTACGGACCTTGTGGCTTTGGATATCCGCCAACGGGGAAGCCATATGGGCTGCCATCGAGGCGAAGCATTGTGTATTCCTGTTCAATTCCGTAAATCATCTCTTGTGATGCGTGCTTTGCTTGTGCTTCTGCACACTTTGCACGTGTATTGGTTGGGTGAGGAGTTGCATCTTTTGCAAGAAGAACGTCACACATCACGAGAATGTTCTTGCCACCGCGAATTGGATCGGGGCACTGAAACACTGGGCGAAGGATGCAGTCTGATGCGCCGCCCTCAGCTTGATTGGTAGATGAACCGTCGAAGCCCCATTCATCCATTGGCATGTCGGCGATTGCACCAGCAAAGTCGGGGAGAATTTTTGTCTTTGAACGCAAGAGCGGTGTTGGCTCGGTTCCGTCGATCCAGATGTATTCGGCCTGAATTGGCATAGTTGTTTCCTCTATATGTGGGGGATATCCCTTTTTCTGACTGTTACAGGATGGCAGGTGGTGGTTTCACTTCCTTTGCCCTTTTGTAAACGCTGTGTGAAACGTTGGAGGATGCCTGTGGATATCAGGTAAGCCTTATAGGGACAGGGTTTCAGAGCCCAGATGGTTAGCCTCAAAGCGTGGCCATTCCAACTTCACCCCCACCGAGCAAGGGCCTGCGAGTGGCGCTCTCCCAGTTGAACCCCATTGTGGGTGACCTTGTGGGGAATGAGTACCTCGTGCAAGAGGCATATGCACAGGCGTTACAGGCTGGATGTCATGTGGCTGTTTTCCCAGAACTCACTGTGACGGGCTATCCACCAGAGGATCTTTTGTTAAAGCGTCAGTTTGTGCGTCATAACAAATTGGCTGTTGATCGCATAGCGGCACAAACAGGGTCATGTGTTGCTGCAGTGGGCTTTGTTCATGAAGAAGGTGGCAAGTTATACAACGCAGTTGCCCTGTGCAGAGAAGGCGGCATTTTTGGCATTTACTGCAAACAGTTACTTCCAAACTATGCCGTATTTGATGAGGAACGTTATTTCGAACCAGGGCCTCAAGAAGTTGAACGTGGGGTTGCTGGAGTTTTCACAATTAATGGCGTGACGGTTGGTGTCTCCGTATGTGAAGACATTTGGTCTGCAGCTGGTCCTGTTACTGCACAGGCTAAAGCAGGTGCTCAGGTAATTCTGAATTTGAATGCTTCGCCATTTCACGACGGAAAACATCTTGAACGAGAAGAGATGTTGTGTGATCGCGCAAAAGAGAATGGCGTTGCCATTGTTTATGTCAACCAAGTTGGCGCTCAAGATGAACTCGTGTTTGATGGTTCAAGTGTCGTGGTTTCTGCAAATGGCATGGTGAAGACCCGCCTTGCATCTTTCGAATCTGATTTTGCAATTGTCGATATTGATTCTGATGGAAATATTCATCACGGTGAGGTTGTGCCATTTGAAGACGACCTTGATCGGGTGTACCGCGCTCTGGTGGTGGGCACTCGTGATTACGTGCGCAAAAACGGGTTTACCGATGTTGCGATTGGTTTATCCGGCGGAATCGATTCATCAATAGTTGCTGCCATTGCAGTCGATGCTCTTGGTGCGGAACATGTGCACGGAATTGCGATGCCATCACGTTATTCCAGCCAAGGGTCATTAGATGATGCTGAAAAACTTGCAACGGCTCTCAACGTGGATTATCGAGTGATTTCAATTGAGCCGTCATTTACGGCGTATTTGGAGATGCTTGCTCCATCTTTTACTGGAAAAGATCCAGATCTCACCGAGGAAAATCTGCAGAGTCGCTGCAGAGGAATGACCTTGATGGCACTCAGTAACAAATTTGGCTGGATGGTGTTAACAACCGGCAACAAGAGTGAACTGGCAGTGGGCTATTTCACTATTTACGGGGACTCCGCTGGCGGTTATGCCGTCATTAAGGACGTATTTAAGACTCAGGTATTTGCATTGTGCCGACGTATTAACGAACGATCCGGAAAAGAAATTATTCCTGAGTCTGTTATTACTAAGCCTCCCTCAGCAGAATTAAGACCAGACCAACGCGATGATCAGAGTCTTCCCGCATATGAAGATCTCGACCCAATCTTGCGGGAGTACATAGATAACGATCTCACAGTTCCCGAGATTGTGAAATTGGGATTTAACGAATCAGTAGTACAGCGCATTGCTCGTTTGGTAGATGTCAATGAATACAAGCGCAGACAATGTGCTCCCGGCGCGCGCGTTTCAACTAAGGCGTTTGGTAAAGACAGACGTATGCCAATTACGAACGGCTATCGGGCAGATCGGGCGTAAGTAGCAATTGCAACAACAGTGATTGCTGAAAGTCCCGCTGCTGTGAGTGCAGGGCCAATTGGACCTACGGAGTCGTACAGAGATGTAGACACTGTGCTGAAGATTGCACGTCCGCAGGTGCCTGCGCCAACAGTTAACCCAAGGCCAATTCCTCCACTGGAGGGAACGATGTTTGCAGCCAATGGCAACATGCTGACCAGTGCAAACTCAAACCCAAGAATAAAAAGAACCAACATGGGAACCGCAACATATGAGATGTGTGCACCTGCAGCCATAAGTAATGCCCCAGTAACCATTAACAATGTTCCACGTTGCACGCTGTTTTCTTTGCCCCAAATATCTGTGACTCGAGAACTTGTCACACTCGACACAAGTTCAAAAATTCCAAGGACAATGACGATGGCAATAAGCCCACCACTACTGAAATTAAATTCGTCCTCAAACCATGGGCCAAAGGTGATGCTGAGGCATTGACTCGCTCCCATCAGCAGAAAGGACGAAGCAAAGACGAGGTATCCGGAGCGAGGAACTTTGGCTTTCACTGAGGTATGTGCCGGTGGATGCGCATCGTGATGTGGCAAGCCTGAGTAAATAAGAAAACCAGTCACCAACATTCCAGCTGCACCAACAAGGAATCCGACTCTCCACGAAAATATCGCAGTCGCAACACCCATGATCGCCACACCGATGAAGAGTGACAGCGCCCAAGATGTTTCAATAATGCCCACTATTCGTCCACGACGTTCGTATTCAACGTGGTCGTTTATCCAGACAATAAGTGACGTATCAAATAACACCTTTGAACCGCTCAGCAAAAACATGGCACAAGCAAACATGACAAGTGAAACAGAAGATGCTGCGAGAACAATTGCAAGAGTGATTCCGATGATTCCGGTCATCATCGAGATCAATCGGTTTCCGCGATCTACTTTTCTTCCGATGATGGGTGATGCGAGTCCTGCAAACTCTCCAATCATGAAGGCAACACCCATTTGCGCAACAGAAACATCTAAACCTCGTGCGATGACAGCAATGAATGGAGGGGCGAATCGATAACAGGAGTTAGAGACAAGTCTTCCCCACACCAATCGATCAAAATTGGTGCGCACCACTTCGGGGTACGAGGTATCTATGTGTCGCGCGAACATGCGCTACAACTCTTCGCCCAGTTCACCGTGCTCAAATAAATCCACCAGTTCGCCAACTTCAATGGAAGTTTCTTGCCAAGGGCGAATCACAAAATGGCATCCACCCAAATTGGCGATTCTGGTATCGGAGACTCGATGAGCCCTACGCATCACACGAATTAATCCTGCATGAGCAATACACAGAACTTCACCGCCAGGGAACTGTTGCGCAAGATCGTGTAGCGCTTCTGTCACGCGCGCAACAATGGACTCATCGTTTTCAAACCCGGGTGGTCGTTTGTGTGCTGACAGGTAGCCCGGCCAATCGCGCTCGATCTGGTCGTGAGTGAGACCCTGCCATTCGCCAACATGTGTCTCTCGGAGACGAATGTCTGGATCTAGTAATCCAATACCTAAACCTTCGGCGATGATGGTTGCAGTTGTGCGAGCACGAAGAAGATCACTAGAGGCAACAGCATCGAACATCCCGAGTTTTTCGGTAGCTCGACGAGCTTGTTCGTAACCAAGGTCTGTGAGTTCGATATCTGCTTGACCTTGCCAGCGCCCCATCGCATTCCATTCGCTCTGGCCGTGGCGCAACATGAGAATGCGAGTTGGGGTGGTCACCATTCCATTGTAGTTGCGACAGTAAGAAGACAAAATGTCTGTACGACACCACGAAGCGCCAAGAACTTGGTTATTTCGTGATAGCAGCCAAGATTTCTTCAAAAACTTCGTCTGCAAGAGATTTCATCTCATCGTCGGTGCGATCTTGAATGGGATGAGAAGTAAAGACGCGACGAATAGTGGGGAAACCAAGTGCTTGAGATTGTGCGTCTGCCGCGGAAACAAATTCCTCAGATGCAACAAATACTCCGGGAAGACCACGAAGCTCTAGATCTGCGATGTCATGCACACTGCACGACGTACAACTGCCTCAATCAGCAAGAGCTTCTATGACAAGAGTGCACTGCGTGGAGATCTCGTGTCGGAGATCTACTGGCGCAGGCTTTGTGAAAGTGGGTTTAGAAAACCTCAATACCTTTGCACCACGCTCTTGCAGTTTTTGCTCAATTCTGTCGAGGAACACATTGCCACGCGGTTTTGAGATGTCGAGCAAACCAATGGTGTGTCCTTCGATGGAGGCAGGTCGCTCGATGAGTTCGCGAGTAGCCGGCTTCGACTCATTTGTTGGATCAAGGATGGAGATGGAAGCCATGTGATCAGTATGCCATGCGCACAATTACGGTTGAACCATCCGAGTAACGGGGTTGCTGCCAATACTTCCGTTTGCCCATCCGGCTATCACCGATGAGAACAAGCCTGCACCACCACCGGCAAATGTGACCAATAGACCGCCAGGACGGAACTTGGGGAGAGTGGCGGATTCAAGATGAGGTGGGATGCCTTCTGCAATTCCATGCGCACCACGAACAAGATCAACTCCTGCTTTCATCGATTTTGCAGTGATCTCTTCCACCAGTTTCTCCCGAGTCCAATTCTCTTGTTGGAAGAGACGGCCATGGTCTGGACTTATGGTGAGAATGGCATCAAAACCAAGAACAAGTTTTGGATGATGCACCGCTTGTAGACACATCACATATGAATTGACTAGTTCATCTGCAGATCTTGCAAGTTGGTCCACGATGCAACGCGGACCTTCGCCGGCAAAAACTGTTACTGCATCTTTCCCTTCGGATATCCCGCGTTCCACTGAAAGAGGGGTAAACGGTGAACGCTCCTCATCTTCAGCAAAACAGAATGAAATTTTTCCTGGGTTTCCATGAGTTGCGCGATCAACTTCTCCCGGCCTGCCACCACCAACATTGCGAATGGTGAGTTGCACTGCTCTCCCAATCGTGTTATTCGCCCTGTTGCCTTGACCAAAAACATTGATGCCAGTGTTCATACCGATGGCGCGTGTTCCTGGACCGTTACACACAATCACTGGACCAACTGGCATGGTGGTTGCTAAAACGCCATGCATGTTGAATTCGTCATTGCAGACCGCTTCAAGGGCGGTAATCACCCAAGGAAGATACTCAGGCAAACATCCTGCCATTACTGCGTTGATCGCAATCTTTTCAACAGTGAGCTCAACAAGATCTGGTGGACACAACGCAACAATGTCTTGAGGATGTCGAGATGTCCCTGTCAACATTTTGAGAACTCGCTCCCGCGTGGGAGGAATGACAGGGAGGCCATCGGTCCATCCACGTGCATAAATTGCTTCAAATTCATCTTCGGCTGAAGAAAATTCAACAGTCCGAGAAATAACTGGTGAATCACTGAATTTTGCACGAAGCGAATCAACGAGATCAGGGTCAACGCTCATTGACCCGCACCCTGGTCGCATATCTGGCAGGGCTTCACCTAATGAATTCATTCCGGTTATCGCACGCCATTGATTTTTAGACCACCCAAAAGTTCTGTCAACTTCAACACCATTCTCAATCTTGAGAATTGTTGGCACTGTCTCAATGTCGTAATGCCAAGACACCGCCAAGTCCGCATCATGTATGTGACTTACAGACTCAGGAAAGAGAGGATCGTCTTGTGTGTAGACAGCGAGGGATTTCCCAGCATGAGAGATCTCTGCGAGGAGAGGTTCCACTAATTGGCATGTGGCGCATTCGCGCTTGACTATTGCGACAAGACCATCTGGTAACTGAGGAGCGTTATGTTCCATGGATGAACGGTACCCTCATGGCGGGGGCGTACAAGTACCTGGTGGGCTTCACTGTCTTCAACACAGTTGGAACGGGCGATCCCCGTTCGGCGGGTTCGATTCCCGTCCGCCTCCGCCATTACCACTTAGTGCCAGGGACTCGCAGGTCTGCAACTCGGCGAGTGATGCCGATTTTGTCGAGGCACTCTGCCAGGGGCACAGCATGTTTGCGAGTGATTCCCAATGACTCTCGTAAGTGAGAGACGCTGAATCCACTTGGTTGTGCAGCCCACAGCAACGCTAAGTGCGGGCGAAGCTCGTTGAGTGTGTCCGCGTGAAACGCAATGAAGTCATGTTCGAAAATTAATCCACGTTGCGCTAGTTGCCGAACAGTATTGCGGTCTAGTTGTTGTGTTGAGGGACCAGAAATACCCCACGCACGTATTTGATGAAGCAGTGGATGAGTAGCGAGAGAATCAGACTCTGAAAAACGTGCAACATCGCCATCAATGACAACTCCTGGAAGGGTGGAAAGCATTTCTTTTTCATATTCCTGAAGTTCAGATAACGCAATAGTTGAGTGGTTCTTGAGCCGAGAAAGCAGATCATTTTTTAACAACTCAATGTCTTCCTCGCATGCGTACCACTGACCAAACATTGGTTCCAAAGCGGCGCCGGTAAGAAGTTGCGCATGTTTTATGTGTACAAAACCTCTTCCGCTCAGAATTGAGTTCACGCTGCCGTCCGGTTGTGATCGTGAAATTTTGTTGATCGGATCGATATCGAGAATTACGCCACCACCAAGTGTGGAATTTGTACTGGTGTCACGTAGCAGATATTTGTCACCGGGACGAAGGGGTAGTGAATTCTCAAAGCGAACTCTCATGGTCCCCGATGAATCTGAATGAATTTTTTCGCCGTTGATAATGCGAATCTTGGCTGACTGCACATTGGATCCAATGTGCAGGGTGAAACTTCCTCTGTGGCTGACTGGAGATGGAATTTCTCTGAGAGTAGAGAACTGGGCATCAAAGACATTGGTGAGCAACCATGAATCTGGTGCAATGAGCGCATCTCCTCGTGAAACATCTTCGGTGTGAACACCAACAATGTTGATCGCACAACGAGATCCGGGATCACAGGTTTGTACCTCTCTGCCATGTGTTTGCATTGAGCGAATGCGTGCAGTTTGTTGTGTTCGAGCAACTACTAATGCATCGTTGGCACTTAATACCGATGTGTCCAAAGTTCCGGTGACAACCGTGCCGGCACCTTTCATCGTGAATACGCGATCGACAAATAGACGTGGAGCACCAACAGATAGATCCGTTGTGGTGTTTTCTACTAGCTGTGTAAGTACTCGAACCAATTCATCGAGTCCCAAACCCGTATGTGCAGAGGTGGGGACAATTCCGTGCCAAATTAAGGAACTCAGGGCTAGTCGGCTATTGATTTCCTCAATCTGAACTGCAATGTCTTGATCATTGACTCGGTCACATTTTGCTAGTGCAACTAGACCTTGAGAAACTCCAAGCACCTCAAGAATTCCGAGATGTTCCTCAGTTTGTGGCTTCCATCCTTCTCTGGCATCGATGACAAGAAGTGCAATGTCTACTCCGCTCACTCCGGAAATCATCGTTCGAATGAAATCGGCATGACCGGGGACATCGATAAAGCTAAGAACAGTCCCCGACGGCGTTGTCACATGGGCAAAACCAAGATCAATTGTCATTCCTTTGCGTTGTTCCTCGGCAAGTCTGTCCGGATCTATTCCTGTGAGAGCGCGAATGATGGAAGATTTGCCGTGATCAACATGACCTGCGGTGGCAATGACCGTCATGTCTGAGAAAGTTGTTGGAGTGCTTCAACGATGATGTGGTCATCTGCGGGATGCACGCTTCGCAGATCAAGCAGTGTCTTCCCAGCAACAGTTCGGGCAATGACGGGAACCACATGCGCACGTAAGCGCTCTCGTGCATCTCCGGCAACTTCTATGCCCCAGGATTCAAGCTCGCTACCAGGTGCACTTCCTGCACCAGCAACCGATATGAGAGGTGTGACTGCTCCAAATGATGCAGTGGAGACAATAGAAGTTGCTCGCTCATGTAATGAGGAGACTGATTGAGACAGCATGAACCAAAATGGAATCTCTACACACACTGATTTTTCACAATAAGAAAGCAATGTTGTTTGTAGCCACATCAGCGTCTGAGCACTGGGTCTGAGAGCACGCATTAACGGATGTTGCGCACACGCATCAACCAAGTCTGCTCTTCCGGCGATAACCCCACATTGGGGCCCACCAAGCAACTTGTCTCCACTAAAGGTTACTAATGCTGCGCCATCGGCGAGAGTTTGTTTTGCCGCTGGTTCTTGTGCGAGCCATGTTGGTACATGAGGAAGGTGGCCTTGAAGCCATGGGCATGAATTGTCAAGAAGTCCAGAGCCAATGTCTGCCACGATGGGGACAGAGAGCGATTGCAGTTGTTGGACTGACGTACTTTCGGTGAATCCTTCCAAAGAAAAATTTGAAGGATGAATTTTCATGATTAATGCAACTTCATTCTTTTTTGAATGAACTGCTTTCTCGTAGTCCTTGAATCGAGTTTTGTTAGTTGTCCCTACATCTACGAGGCGTGCGCCAGATTGTTCCATCACATCTGGAATTCTGAAGCCTCCGCCGATCTCTACGCTCTCACCTCGAGACACAACCACGTCTTTTTCATGTGCCAGCGCAGAAAGTACAAGTACAAGAGCAGCTGCATTGTTATTGACAACGATTGCTTTCTCGGCACCGGTAAGAATTGTTACAAGTTGTGAGACTGATTTCTGACGAGATCCCCGTTCTCCTGAATCCATATTGAATTCAACATTTGTTGCTCGATGTTGAGGAAAATTTGGCAATGGGGCTCGGCCAAGATTTGAGTGCAGCAGGACGCCCGTTGCGTTGATGACATCTACCTGCAGGGCATTACTGAATTCCCGCGCGTAAACATGTGCAGTTTCAGAAGCAGTAGATGGTGAGCTAACGATTGCGCGACGGGCGCAATCCACCAGTACCGAGTGGGGAAGAGCAAATGTTTGACCAAGCTCTCGCGCTAAAACATCAACAGATGGTGGGCGATGTGGCTGATCAGACATTGAGTTCAAACTAGTAGTTTTGCTTCCATGTCTTTTAGCCCTCATCTCATCAAGTTGACGGAATGGACATCTTGTGGTGGGTGTGCAGCAAAGTGGGGTGCTTCCTTACTTGCTGATTTTGTGAGCGACCTGCCTGTTGGGTTTGATGC
>JALRGJ010000291.1 GCA_023253435.1 Ilumatobacteraceae bacterium
GAGTCGAGGCCAAGTAATCACTCCAGCGCCCACCGCGATCGGCAAGATCGACACGACGCAGGAAACTCGGGATCACCTTGCGCAATTCCTCGAGCATCAACGCCGCGTACTGCTGAGCCTCGGGAAGCGGATGCGAACGCATCCGAATGAGCATCGCCTCGTAGGCCTGACCGCTCGCGTAGATGCCCACGTTGGAGAGCGAAGAAGCGGGCAGAACACCCCGCACGGCGTCGAGGGCTTTGGCTCGGGTCGCCTGGCGATACACGAAGTCGCTGTCGGCCGGGTCGCGTCGCACGGTGGCGCGGACGTGTTCGGTGACCTTCTCCATGAGCAGGCTGTAGGAGTCGAACATGCGGTCCATGTCGCCCACGTACCGGGTGCCGAGACGAGACGTGAGCACGGCTTGATCCCGGTAGTAGCGATACCGACCGGCGAGGCGGGCGTCGTAGGCGATGTAGCGCGTGCTTTGTTCGAGATAACTGGCGAGGCGTCCCCATTCGAGAATCTTGGTGAGAATGTTGGACGCCTGTTC
>JALRGJ010000292.1 GCA_023253435.1 Ilumatobacteraceae bacterium
GTGTGTTTGTGTATGTGTGTGTGTGTATGTGTGTGTGTTTGTGTTTGTGGTTGTGTTTGTGGTTGTGTTTGTGTGTGCGTCTGTGTGCTTCTGTGTGGTCACGCCTCTCTCTCTCTCTCTCTCTCTCTCTCTCTCTCTCTCTCTCTCTCTCTCTCTCTCTCTCTCTCTCTCTCAGGTGGAGGAAAACGATCCTGAAGATCAATGTATTATCCTCCCGCTGAAACACGAGGTCACTTGACTAGTGTATGCGTCTGTACACACGCCATACACACAATGACAAGGCTGCAATGATGCGGGACGAACAACCTCTAATGAACGCAGCAAGGGCACCAGAAGCCCCCCCCGAACAAGAGGATCTTGCAGTGCCAGCTTGCTATTGCCAAGGGGGGACTCTTCCGCAGGGGCAAAGGCTGTCGCAGCAGGAAGCGTCTTCGCCAGGTCCAGGCTCCTCGAACGTAGCAGCTTTCAACCCTGCAGAGAATCCGGCTCTTGTACAGGGACTGGCCGAGTTCATGGAGCGAGCAGGTAGCC
>JALRGJ010000293.1 GCA_023253435.1 Ilumatobacteraceae bacterium
AGACGTAACCGCATAGATTCATATACGTCGCCAAGTTGTAAATTCAATCTCATTTAGAACGCATTCATAATTCTCTCTCTCTCTCTCTCTCTCTCTCTCTCTCTCTCTTTCTTCTTTCTTCCCAAAAGATCGTGGCGCGCAATCCACTAAGCCTCGTGCGGGGTAATACACGTGCAACCTCATGGTTGTGGCGATATTACGGGACTGAGAGATACTTTGTTCCTGCATCCTTTGTTAGGATGCATGAATGAATATTGAGTCCTAAAGCTTTCCACTGGTAAATGCAGTAGCTACGAACTACTGGGGAATGAGCGAGACGTCCCACGCGATCTTATCTTCTCTTATCTTTCCTCTCTCATTATTAAAGAAAATTAAATAAAAATAAAGAAAATTAAAGAAAATTAAATAAAAATAAGTAAAATTAAATAACATTAAATAAAATTAAATAAAATGAATAATTACTTTCTTTCCAGTCGACAGCTACAGCTGTCTTGCCCGTCGATACTACATTTAGACATCTCAGTAAATTA
>JALRGJ010000294.1 GCA_023253435.1 Ilumatobacteraceae bacterium
TTGTTCGAGCGCCGAGATCTGTTGATTCGGAATAAAGACCACTTCGTGTTCACAAATGATGTGTCGAAGTTCGCTCAGTTCTGCGTCACTCACGTTCTTGAGGTCGTCCAGCACCACTCGTGCCCCCAAGACCCCCGTTAGTCGTTCAACTTTCATGTCTCCTACCGTAGAACAGAATTCGGAACGACGTTGAAGCCGGCAATGTGGCAACATCTAGATGTGGCTTTTCGAGATGGAGACGGATGGGTGTTGTGCACCAGATGTCAATCTCGACATTGGGGCGTCAATGGTGCGGCCGGTTTGTTACTCGTGCAAACCCATAGCGAACCTGCCTCAGTGTTGTTGCAATTGCGTGCCGCATGGACCCACGGTGGCGGAACTTGGGCTCTGCCCGGTGGAGCATTGGATTCACATGAAGACTCGGTGACCGCTGCTGCACGGGAGGCATACGAGGAAACCGGGATTGATCCTCACCTTCTTGACTTCAAGGCAATCTTTTCTGACGATCATGGAAATTGGCGTT
>JALRGJ010000295.1 GCA_023253435.1 Ilumatobacteraceae bacterium
ATTCGTTACTCGACACATTTTGAGCATATCCCAACTAACACATCAGTTATTGTCGACTACTGCAGATGAACTATGCGTGGAACTGCATTTTGAGAAGAGATGGTGGGCCAGGCAGGAATCGAACCCGCGACCAAGGGATTATGAGTCCCCTGCTCTAACCAACTGAGCTACTGGCCCGAGCCAGTCACGCTATCGCTTTGAGAAGTTATGAACCGACTTTGCCGGCAAGTGCGGCAGATGCTGTGACCACCGCTTTTTGATGATCAACACTTTCACACCACTCAATTGCTCCATCACTGCAAGACCACAAAACGGAACATACACGGCGTTGTAGCCACCTTCATGTGACATCGCAAGACGACCACCACACACGTCATCTGCAAGATCCATGAGAATCTCGGTCATTCGGCGATAGCCGGATGTTGTCACCATCTGACGTGCAAGTGGGTCCATCAAACTCGCATCAAAACCGCTCGACACCAAAATGACATCTGGATCAAATTTGCGAATTGCAGGGACAAC
>JALRGJ010000296.1 GCA_023253435.1 Ilumatobacteraceae bacterium
GCTCCCATCGTCTAGTGGCCTAGGACACCACCCTCTCAAGGTGGCGGCACGGGTTCGAATCCCGTTGGGAGTGCCAGTTGACTTGTGGATCTGGGTGAACAAATCACCGGATTCGCGTCGATTTTTCTCCCAGATCCGCATGGTCGGGTTGACTACGGGATGTGGTCGCCGAAGGAAAGCGTTCGTTCTGGTTGCACCAGGCCGCCGAGTACGTGATCGGTGGCGCTCTTGTTGCCACGGGGCTTCAGTCGCCCGAACCGCTCGTGCCCACCGTGGTGGGTGCACTCATCGCGCTGAACACCGCCTGTGCCGACGGTCCGCTCGGTGCGTTTCGTCGGATATCTCGCCGCCTTCACCGCATTCTCGATTGGCTCGTTCTCGCCGTGTCGATACTCGCTTCGGCCGTGTCGAACGTCGACGACGCAACGCGCATCGTCATGGTCATGATCGTCATCGTGTTCGCGGTGGTCGTGTGGCGGACTGACTACTCGCCTCGCCAGCCGAGGACGGTGTCATCCGAT
>JALRGJ010000297.1:0-244 GCA_023253435.1 Ilumatobacteraceae bacterium
AAAGACCGCTGACCGCACGGAAAGACGTGTCGTGGCCCCGGGCAACCGAGGCAGCCGACCCGCCGGTGAGATTGCGTCAGTCTCGAAGTCGGGAATGGTCGTAGCGCGGGCGTTCTCCGCCTGATGGACGGGGGTTCGATTCCCCCCAGCTCCACAATTTCGATGGCTGTTGCGAGTCGTCCGCACCCGAGGACCTTCACTCCACCACTTCGCGTCGGCGAGCGATCACCGAGCGTCTGGCCAT
>JALRGJ010000297.1:254-519 GCA_023253435.1 Ilumatobacteraceae bacterium
CGAGAAACGACCAGATCGCCCGACTGGAGTCGAAGTCCTCATACGGCTGGCCTACTAACGCGGCGGCCGCTTCGGATACGGCACGATGACCCATCCACGCGTGACTCGCCCCTGCGACAGTGATCAGCCGCACCGCGGTGTCGGAGAAACAGTTCAACCACGTCGACGACTCCACGTCCGGCTTCGACGGACCGACATCGATGAGCGGTTCGTCGTCACAGCCGGCCAGTTCCGCGAAGGTTCTGACGGCGTCACGGGCTGACCT
>JALRGJ010000298.1 GCA_023253435.1 Ilumatobacteraceae bacterium
ACATGGCAGTACTCACTGGTGGTCAAGTCATCAGCGAAGAAGTCGGTTTGAAATTGGAGAACGTGACACTCGATCTTTTGGGTCGTGCAAAGCGCGTCATCATCACCAAAGACACCACCACCATTGTGGATGGTGCCGGCGAGAAGGCTGAAGTTGCTGCTCGTGTTAACCAAATCAAAACCGAAATTGACAACACCGATTCCGATTGGGATCGTGAGAAGTTGCAAGAGCGTCTTGCCAAGTTGGCAGGCGGTGTTGCTCTCATCAAAGTTGGTGCTGCAACCGAAGTGGAACTGAAGGAAAAGAAGCACCGCATTGAAGATGCAATTTCTGCAACTCGTGCAGCGATTGAAGAAGGAGTTGTCGCCGGTGGTGGCACCGCACTTCTTCGTAGCCGCGGTGCAGTGTTGAAAGTTGTTGAATCATTGACCGGTGATGAAGCAACTGGTGCACGCACTGTGTATGAGGCACTTGTGGCTCCAGCAAAGCACATCGCAGACAATGCCGGCATGGAA
>JALRGJ010000299.1:0-249 GCA_023253435.1 Ilumatobacteraceae bacterium
AGAGGTCGATGCATTCGTCACAGATGTAGACGCCGGGACCGGCGATCAGCTTCTTGACCTGCCGCTGCGACTTGCCGCAGAAGCTGCAGAGGAGCTGCTCGTTCGAATCGTTGCCTCTGGCCACCGGCCCAACCCCTCTCTTTCCGCTTCCCGTCTTCCCGATTTAGTGATTGAGAAAGGCCGGGATCCAATCTAACAGCGGGGACTGCCCGGCCCGATCGCTTTCTTTCTCACCGGCGCCCCGCTCCC
>JALRGJ010000299.1:259-515 GCA_023253435.1 Ilumatobacteraceae bacterium
GTACAGTCGGGGACGTGGCCGTTCGGGTGGAGAGGATCGATGGCGAGTCGCTCGGCCTGGTCGAGCCATTGTTCGCCGATTACCAGCGCTTCTACGAGGTCGAGGAGATCGACCCGGCTCGAAACCGCGTCTTTCTCGAGCGATTCGTGGACAGCGATGACGAGGGCTGGCTTTTCGGGGCCTTCGAGGACGACCGGATCCTCGGCTTCACCTGCCTCCACCGTGCCAAGAGTTCGTTGAGGGCCGCCGACACGAT
>JALRGJ010000300.1:0-249 GCA_023253435.1 Ilumatobacteraceae bacterium
TGTTCGACATTTACGATCGCATTGCTGCGTTGGGTGACTTCGACGGTGCCTTCGAAGAGACGTTCGGCATGACCGTCGACCAGTACGACGTGCAATTTCAGGCATGGCTCAATCAACTATGAGACATCACGAGAGTGTTCACCGATCATCGGCCTGATCGTGTACCCCGTCTGAATTCGGTGGTGAATGTCAGCGCCGCTCGCATCGCCAGACAGCTAGGTCCTCAGATCGTTCATCGCTACGTCGGGG
>JALRGJ010000300.1:259-514 GCA_023253435.1 Ilumatobacteraceae bacterium
GTTCTGGTGACAGAAATTCACCCTGGGGGTGAAGAATCCTCACCAAAACACCACACAAGACTGTGGATGAGTGGAGCCCGAGAGGGGAATCGAACCCCTGACCTACGCATTACGAGTGCGTTGCTCTACCGACTGAGCTACCCGGGCAACGGCTCGAAACCCTATCGGATGGTCATTCGTACGACCACTTGGTACCGGGAAGGTAGTACCGCTTGGCCCAGATACCGCGCGGATCTTCTCCCGACACCGGCATTC
>JALRGJ010000030.1 GCA_023253435.1 Ilumatobacteraceae bacterium
GGCAAGTGTTCTCCGTTTTGCGGATCAACCTGACGATGTTGTGACAGACCCGTGGTCGGCCACTGGTTCGCTTGCCGATGCAATCACGAATTTCTGGTTTGACCCACCAATTAATTTGTCGACGCCCACTGAGTAACCGTGACGCACAAAATGTGCATCTGTTCACAATCGGCACATGTATGTGTGTCTTTTCACAAAGGCGCAAATAGAAAAAATCACTCCTAGCCTTCAGTGCGTGACATCAACCCTCGACCCTCAGTGGTCCGCGCACATTCGCGCTCTTGCTGACGAAAAAGACGCAGTCATCCTCGCGCATAACTATCAAGTGCCAGAGATTCAAGATGTTGCGCACTATGTGGGTGATTCATTGGCGTTATCTCGCATTGCTGCAACCGTGCCAGAGTCCACCATTATTTTCTGCGGTGTTCACTTCATGGCTGAAACCGCAAAGATTCTCTCGTACGACAAAACCGTCATCATTCCCGACGAGCGTGCTGGTTGCTCCTTGGCAGACACCATCACTGCAGATCAATTACGTGAATGGAAGTCACAACATCCCGGTGCGGTAGTGGTGAGTTATGTAAACACCACAGCCGCAGTGAAAGCAGAAACTGATATTTGTTGCACAAGTTCAAATGCAGTGGAAGTGGTGCAGTCAATTCCTGCAGATACACCCATTTTGTTCTGTCCCGACCAATTCCTTGGTGCACACGTTCAACGAATGACCGGCAGAAAAAACATGCACATCTGGATGGGCGAGTGCCACGTGCATGCAGGTATCAATGGCTCTGAACTCAAAGCAATGGTTGCAGCAGAACCCGATGCCGAATTATTTGTTCACCCAGAGTGTGGTTGTGCAACCAGCGCGCTGTACCTGGCATCTGAAGGTGTTGTGCCAAAAGAGCGCACTCGCATTCTCTCTACTGGTGGAATGCTTGATGCAGCCAGAGAAACCAAGGCTCGTAAAGTTTTAGTCGCCACTGAAACCGGAATGATCCACCAGTTACGCAAGGTGAATGTCACCACAGATTTCCCACCGGTGAATCGTGCTGCAGTGTGTAAGTACATGAAGATGATCACTCCAGAAAAGTTGGAGAATGCTCTATTGCATGGAACAGATGTAGTTGATGTGCCCAGAGACATCGCTGATCGTGCTCGTCAATCTGTTGAGCGAATGATTGCCATTGGCACACCATCTCGTGTTGGCGAATAGTCATATCCCTCGCCAACTAGGCGCTCCAGAACCCACCTGGTTTGTTGAGACAGATGTTGTCATTCTTGGCTCTGGCGCTGCCGGACTCTCTGCCGCGCTTGCTGCCCGTCCTGTGCGTGAAGTAGTGCTCATTACTAAAGACACGCTTGACGCAGGAAGTACAAGTTGGGCACAAGGTGGTCTTGCTGCGGTGCTTGACCCAAACGATTCAATAGAAAATCATGTCAGCGACACCTTGGAAGCCGGTGCTGGTTTGTGCAACGAAGAAGCTGTGCGCACGCTTGTTGAAGAAGCACCTACTGCCATTAGGTATCTCATGGAACTGGGTGCTGCGTTTGATCCAGGAAGCACCGGAGAAATTGCTCTCACGCGGGAGGGTGGCCACTCTCACAGGCGAATTGTTCATGCAGGTGGAGATCAATCTGGCGCGGAAGTGCAGCGAACTCTTGATGAATCGGTACGCCATGCAGGTGTGCAAGTTGTTGAACGTGCATTTGGTTTAGACCTTGTATTGGGTACCAACAGCAAGGGACAACGTTGTGTGGCGGGCGTAAAAGTTGCCATGTTGGATCGCAATGGTTCAGTGCAAAGCGTGGGAATTGTTCATGCTTCAGCGGTGATTATTGCTACTGGTGGTTATGGCCAGGTGTATTCGGCTACGTCAAACCCATCTGCCGTGACGGGTGATGGCATTGCACTGGCATTGCGTGCTGGCTTACCTGCGCAAGATCTGGAATTCATTCAGTTTCATCCCACAGTGTTGTGGTGTGGACCAAATGCCACGGGTCAACAGGCACTCATTAGTGAAGCAGTGCGTGGTGAAGGCGCAATATTGCTAGACGCTGCTGGTCAGCGTGTGATGGCGGGAGTGCATCCGTTAGAAGATCTGGCGCCTCGAGATGTTGTTGCATCTGCCATTAGTGAGCGCATGGCGCAAGCGCCCGCTGGAGTAGATGATCACGTGTATCTCGATGCACGAAAAATTGAGAACTTCGACGAACGTTTTCCTTCAATTACTGCATCATGCTTAGATCAGGGCATAGACCCCGCTCACGATCTCATTCCTGTTGCACCAGCAGCGCACTATGTGTGTGGCGGCATACAAGCATCGTTAAATGGTGAAACGTCTTTGCCTGGATTATTTGTTGTGGGTGAAGCAGCATGTACTGGAGTACATGGGGCAAATCGATTGGCGTCAAACAGTTTGACTGAAGGAGTTGTTGCAGGAACTCGAGTGGGGCGCGCACTCAGTTGGTCATTACCTGAAAAAGTAACGGCCCAAGAGTCGGACGCTGCAGGTGAACTCATTGACTCATATCACCGAGGTGCATTGCGCTCCGCAATGTCTAAATATGTAGGTGTTGTGCGTACGCCACAAGGACTTGATACCGCTCACAGAATTCTGAACACATTGGCGTCTAACGCCGCACCAGACATCGTGCCTACACGAAAGGCATTTGAAGCAACAAACATGCTCACCATTGCCATCGCCGTGGTGCAGTCTGCACGTGTACGAGAAGAGAGCAGAGGCTGTCATCGCCGCACAGACTTCCCAGAACCACGAGATGAATGGAAGCGCCACCTATCGTGTCAACTTGTGGATGGACACATTGAGGTGATCGCATGAAAATGCATTCTTTGTCTGAATCCACTGTGAAACAGCTCACCACGGTTGGGCTTAATGCGTCAGACATTCATGATCTGATTGTGCGTACCGTGCAAGAAGACCTAGCTGGGGGGATAGACATCACATCTGTCGCTACAGTTCCGCTCTCACAACGCAGCATCGTGAGCTTTGGCAGCCGAGCAGATGGCACGCTTGCAGGTGTGTTGATTGCCAAAGCAGTTGTTGATGTGGTGTGCGGAGACACCGCGAGCTCATTCTCCATTGTCAAAAACGATGGAGACAAAGTGGCTAAAGGCGACATCATTGCCCGAGTTGACGCTCCCACTCAGCTCATGCTCACTGCAGAGCGCACTGCTCTCAATCTGATGTGCCATTTATCTGGTGTAGCTACAGCAACATCTCATTGGGTGGAAGCAGTGAGGGGAACCAGGGCCATTATTCGCGACACCCGTAAAACAACACCACTGTTACGTGCGCTAGAGAAATATGCAGTCCGATGCGGTGGTGGGCAGAACCACCGGATGGCGCTCTCAGATGCGGCACTTGTGAAAGACAATCACGTCGCTGCCGCCGGGGGAATTGTCCCTGCGTTTGAAGCTGTCCGCAAGACCGCGCCTGGAATTGTGATTGAAGTAGAAGTAGACACCCTTGATCAATTGCGTGAAGTAATTGATGCAGGTGCTGATCTTGTGTTGCTAGACAACATGGCACCACACATCATGCGTGAAGCAGTAGCCATAGTGGACGCCCATAAGGATTCAACCGGGCGTGCCGTGTTACTTGAAGCAAGCGGTGGACTCACTTTAGAAAAGGCAAAAGCGGTTGCAGAGACCGGCGTGCACTACATCAGTGTTGGTGCACTGACCCACTCCTCATCCATTTTGGATATTGGTCTCGACTTCGAGACCATCGCATAACAAAAGATCTATTGCTTGGTCTCTAGCCATCTGGCTTCTGCTTCGCCCATGGGAGTTGATGCTGGAGCATTTGTCATGGGCCATAACTCTTCTGAGATGCGTCGGAAGTTTCCTGTTGCGCCAAGTTGGCCAAGAATGGCGTACAAACCCAAGTTGATTCGCTGAATAAAGACAAACGAGCGGGGAACAGTTGCGTATTGCGCGATGGGGGACGTTCTATCGAATGTGTGACGGACAATGGATGTTGCGTATTCAGTTGTCCAAGTTGTTTCTTTGGAGTCTCGTACTGCATCGTAAAAGTGTCCAAAGTATTCACCGGCATCAGCCGTGGAAACCGGTGCATCCTTTTGCAGCATCCCTGCATCTTCAATAATGCGACGGTATGTCTCCATGTCGTGGTCTAGTACTGCGGCTTTCACCATTGATTGGAACATGAGCATTTCGTCCTCAGTGAAATGTTTGATGAGTCCGAAATCTAAAAAAGTGACTTTGCCGTCTTTGTGGAAGATGTAATTGCCCGGGTGTGGGTCACCGTTGAAGGCGCGAAACCGGTACAAACTGCGGAATACGAATCGAAAGATTGCTTCACCGGCTTTATCGCGTTCTGCCTGTGGCCACGTCAGCACTTCAGCAAAGGAGTGTCCGTTTACTAGTTCTGTAGTGAGGACACGAGAAGTGGAGTATTCAAAAAACACCTTGGGGACATGAATAAATGGGTGGCCCTTGTAGAACTCAGCAAACTCTTGTTGATTACGAGCCTCTCTGGCGTAATCAAGTTCTTCACTTAAGCGCTCCTTGATTTCAGACACCATTTCTTCTGGGTTCAAACTCTTGAATCCGAATGCCAAAAGAGTTCCCAAGAGGTTTGCTGTTTTGATATCTGCATCAATGGCATCGGCAACACCTGGGTACTGCACCTTTACGGCAACTGCACGCTCGCCATCTTTGGTGCGAATGATTGCTCGATGCACTTGACCAATCGATGCTGCCGCAATGGGATCATCATCGAACTCAACAAATAATTCAGAAACTGGTCGTCCTAGTTCCTTTTCAATCTCGGCATGAACAAGGTCGATAGACATGGGCGGTGCTTGAGATTGCAATTGAGAGAGAGCAAGGCGAAAAGACTCAGGTAGACCATCGTCCAAGAAGCTGGCCATTTGGCCAAGCTTCATGAGCGCACCCTTCATGTTGCCCAGCTCATCTGCCACTTGTTGTGCGGTCTTTAGTTCGCGTGCGCGAGACAGTTGCTCTTTTCGTTCAGCACCGGCAAACACTTTGCGAGCTGATGTTCCTACATGGGCTAAACCAATGCGTGCGCCAAGGCGAGCTAGCCGGCTGTTTCTGCGCCAGCGAGAACGAAGTTTGACTGCTTGAGCCATTAGTTGTTTTCTGCAGTCAGGCGATTTTCGGCCTCGTGATGCACGGTGAGACATGCCTGAACTAGTAGCGGAACAAACTCATCTGCACGAGCAAACACTGCATCGTGGTCTGCATCTATCTCATACACATGTGCAGAGGGGATGAGGTTCACCATTGCTTGCTGTCTTCTTGTTGAAACAACTCGATCCTGCAGCGTCATGACAACTGCAGTGGGAACATCTATTTTTGGAAGCCAACCACGTGAGTCGTAATGACCAAGCGCTGCGCCTGCTTCCAGAATGTGTCGCCATTCATGAGACGACACTTGTTGGGCAGCCCATGGTTCCCAAGTCATTGTTTTGCGAGAGAGATACAAACGATCGCTAATTGAATCACGCACGGGTTTTGGTGTGAATCTGGCAAGAGTTCCTATGCCGCCCATCACACTGAAAGCAGTGCGCTCTTTTCTACTGCTCACAAAATGCCCTGACGTTGCGGCAAGAACCAATCCGCGCACTCTGTGTTCATGACGCTTCCACATGAGTTGAGCAATAGTTCCACCCATGGAATAACCAACGGGGATGAACGTAGTTATTCCTAGTTGATCTGCAAGTGCAGCCACGTCGTCTGCGCAATCAGACAACTTGAAAGGAACGTTGGTGCGAATACCACGGCCATGCCCCCTGTGATCTATTGCAATAACGCGAAAATGCTTGCCAAGTTCTTGGTAACACATGAACCAGTTGAGATCAGCTGTTGCTGTCCAACCGTGCAAGAGCATGACAGTGGGTGCGCCAACAGGGCCTTCTATCTCGCGAAAGAACGTGGTGCCTCTCCCGGGCAATTGGATATGCCGCCCAGGTGGCAACTGGGGAACGAGATGTTCGTTCAGTTCTGCACCTTCATCACAGTGACGGAAACTTTTGCGCCATTCTCCAACGTGACAGAGACGTTGTCGCCAGCCTTGTGACCAAGCAATGCTCCACCAATAGGGGATGCAGGGCTCATCACCTCGGCTGAGTTGCCATCGGTTCGTTTTTCTTCCACATGACCAATGAGATATGTCTCGGCATCGTCTTCAGAATCGCCTTCAAACAAGATGGTGACAATAGACAGCACTCCCACCTCGTCTGATGCGGGAGCTTCTGCAACTTCTGCGTTCTCCAAAATGCCAATGATGAGGTTTTTACGGTCGTTGAACATGCCGTACTCATCTTTGGCTGCGTGGTAGTCGCCGTTTTCCTTGAGATCGCCCATCTCTCGTGCGCGACCAATTTTGTCGGCAACCTCAGGGAGCACCGTGTGCTCAAGGTGGGCCACTTCGGCTTCCAGCCTTTGATATGTCTCTTTTGACAGAAGGTGCTTTGCCATGCAGTGAAGGATACCTGCGCCTTCTACGATGGTCTCCCTATGGCACATCGCATTGCACTCATTGGCGGAGACGGAATCGGACCAGAAGTCACAACAGAGGCCGTGAAGGTGGTGCGTGCAGCAGGCGTAAATATTGATACCACCGACTTCGATCTGGGTGGTCAGCGTTATTTACGCGACGGCGAGATTTTGTCCGATTCAGTTCTCAACGAGCTGCGTAATTTCGATGCCATCTTGCTTGGCGCAGTAGGCACACCAGAAGTTCCACCAGGGGTGATTGAGCGCGGACTGCTTCTCAAGATGCGTTTTGAACTCGATTTGTTTGTCAACCAACGCCCATTTATTGGCACTGCACCTGGGCACGCAACTCCACACGATTTCATCTGTATTCGTGAAAACACTGAGGGCCCCTACGTAGGCGAGGGTGGTGTGTTGCGCAAAGGAACTGCACATGAAGTTGCTACTCAAGGAAGCGTGAACACTCGCATGGGTGTTGAGCGATGCATTCGGTATGCATTTGAGTTGGCATCACAGCGTGAGCGCAAGCACGTCACTCTGGTGCACAAAACTAACGTTCTGACTTTTGCTGGTGATCTTTGGCAACGAGCATTTAACGATGTTGCGGCAGAGTTCCCCCAAGTGGAAACCGCATATAACCACGTAGACGCTGCCTGTATCTACTTCGTTCAAGATCCCCACAGATATGACGTGATTGTGACCGACAACTTATTTGGCGACATTCTCACAGACTTGGGTGGGGCAGTCAGCGGGGGAATTGGCCTTGCATCATCTGCAAACCTGAACCCTGCACGTACTGGTCCATCAATGTTTGAACCCGTTCATGGCTCCGCGCCAGACATTGTGGGTACCGGCAAGGCAAACCCCACTGCTGCAATTTTGTCTGCGGCTCTCATGCTCGATTTCTTAGGAGAATCGGCTGCTGCAGACCGTATTCGTACTGCATGCGCAACCAATCCCACGGGATCCACCGTGGATATCGGAAACGCCATCGCTGCTCTTGTGGCTGGCAAGTAATCTCTATCCATCACTGCTTGAGGAGCTGACATGCCCACACTTGTTCCAACACCAAAAATCTGGATGAATGGCCAACTGGTCGACTGGGATAAGGCACAAGTACATGTCCTCACCCACACCTTGCATTACGGCACGGGCGTCTTTGAAGGTATTCGTGCGTACGAAACTTCTGATGGCCCCGCGGTGTTTCGTTTAACCGAGCACATTGAGCGACTTTTCCGAAGCGCAAAGATTTTGGGAATGGAAATTCCCTACACCGTGCAACAAATTGTTGATGCCACCAAAGAAACTGTTCGCTCTACTGGATTGCCAGGTTGTTATATTCGCCCCATTGCCTATTACGGCTATGGCGAGATGGGTCTCAACACTCTTCCTTGCACCGTTGATGTCGCAATTGCATGTTGGCCTTGGGGCGCGTACCTGGGTGATGAGGCTCTGACGAAGGGTGTGCGAATGAAGATCTCTTCATGGAAGCGCCTGGATCACAACATGCTTCCTCCCGCTGCAAAAACTGTTGCCAACTATGCAAACTCTTCACTTGCAAAAGTAGAAGCTCTGAAGGCCGGCTATGACGAAGCCATTCTTCTGAACAATGAAGGATTAGTGAGTGAGTGCACCGGAGAAAACTTGTTTGTTGTTCGCAACGGAAAAGTAATTACTCCACCATTGTCAGCGGGTGCGCTAGAGGGTATTACCCAGTGGAGTGTCATCAAGATTCTGGAAGACATGGGATATGAGGTAGAGAAGGGCAATATTGCTCGGTCAGATCTCTACATTGCCGAGGAAATCTTCTGCGTGGGAACTGCAGCGGAAGTGAGCGCCATTAACTCTGTCGACGACCGAGATATTCCATGCCCCGGCCCCATCACATTGAAGGTGGCAGACACATATGGCAAGGCTGTTCGTGGTCAATTGCCTCAATATAAGAACTGGTGCGAGCTCGCCTAAGACTTTTCCGGCCGCGCTGATGTGGCCAAAATCAGCAGATTTATGGTCCAATCGGGGCTTTCTTCCACAGCGGAGAGTCGCTTGTGTAAGTGTTCACACTGTTTTCCACAGAATTCTCCACAGGGGTTGACGATCTGCTGTGGAGAGGCGAGAATAACGGCCATGTTGAAGCACAGCGACTCCCTCCGCATCGCCGGTCTAGCTGCCGCCATCATCATTATTCGTTAGCGCACGCCGGCCTCCGACGTGCGCGTTCCAGCCGCCCCACAGGGCGGCTTTTTCATTCCCCGAAAACATTCGTTAATCACACACCAATTGATAGATACATCACACAGAACAAAGAGATCACAATGAGTAGCAACTACACACAACGAGAAATGGTGGAAGCATTCGACACCACATTGCGTGACGGCATGCAGGTAGAAGGTGTCTCTGCAACCGTAGAAGACAAACTACGAATTGCCGAGCAACTCGATTTTCTTGGTGTTCATTTCATTGAAGGTGGTTGGCCAGGCGCAAACCCCAAAGACATTGAGTTCTTTGCACGCGCTGCCAAAGAGTTGAGCTTTAAGAACTCCACTCTCGTGGCTTTTGGCTCAACGCGCCGCCCCAAGGGCAAAGTAGACGACGACACCACTTTGCGTAACTTGCTCGATGCGAATACTTCTGCAGTTTGCATAGTTGCGAAGTCTTGGGATTATCACGTCACTGATGCATTACAGACGACACTTGATGAAGGTGTATTGATGGTGGCTGATTCCGTTGATTTCCTGAATGGAAATGGTCGTCGAGTCATGGTGGATCTTGAACACTTCTTTGATGGTTACAAAAACAATCCTGAATTTGCAATGCGAGTAGTGGAAGCAGCGGTCATGAAAGGCGCAACTCACCTCGTGATGTGCGATACAAACGGTGGTTCACTTCCACATGAAGTGGCAGAGATTGTGGCCAAAGTAAAAGCATTTGTGGGCAACGATGCAACATTGGGTATTCATTGTCATGACGACACCGGTTGTGCTGTTGCCAACTCAATGGCTGCGGTGATGTCTGGTGTTCGTCATGTTCAGGGAACTCTCAACGGGTTGGGTGAACGCACCGGCAATACCAATCTCACAACCGTGATTCCCAACCTTGAGTTAAAGATGGGGTTCCAGTGTTTGCCAGAAGGTCATTTGAACCGGTTAACAACCGTAAGCAATCACGTGGCTGAAGTGTTGAATAGGCCATTAAACCCTCAAGCACCGTATGTGGGTGCATCTGCATTTGCGCACAAGGCTGGCTTGCATGTGTCTGCCATCAAGCGGGCAAAAGATGCATACGAGCACATTGACCCAGAAGTTGTTGGAAACGGAACTCGTTTTGTGGTGAGTGAAATGGCTGGCCGCGCAACCATTGAAGTAAAAGCAGAGGAATTGGGTCTGTCTCTTGACGGTGGCGTGATTGGCACTGTGATTGATGATCTCAAGCGTTTGGAACACGAGGGCTATCACTTTGAAGCTGCAGATGCTTCACTTGAGTTGCTGATGCGCAGAGCTGGTGGCTGGAGTCACGATGCGTTCAATGTTGAATCCATGCGGGTCATCACGGATGAAGATGCAGACGGCACCTTTACCACCGAAGCAACTGTGAAGGTGTGGGTGGGAGAGAAGCGTTACGTGCACACCGCCGAAGGCAATGGCCCCGTTAATGCCATCGACGCTGCTTTGCGTGCGGCGCTCCTGCCTCATTATCCATCACTGGCCAAAATCCATCTCACGGACTACAAAGTGCGCATTTTGGATGGAGCCACTGCAACTGGGGCTGTGACACGAGTACTGATTGACGCCACAAACGGCGACAGATCATGGACAACCATTGGCGTATCGCCAAACATCATTGAGGCCTCCTGGCAAGCACTTGAGGAGTCTTTGGTGTTTGGCTTGTTACACCAATAATTGTTACACCAATAAATAGAAGGCGTATTTCCTTAGCTGGCGTGTGGTCGGCGTAGAGTTTCCTCTATGGCATCTCCCCGTTTTGCACCTGTTCCCGCCACGGAACAGCCCCGGTATTACAACTCTCCAGATTTTGTTGCTCAGGCATGGACTCCTGGTCGCCCTGGTGAAATTGATGGTCGCCAACCGGTAGGTGAGCGCCTCGGATATCAAGGCCCTGATCAGGGTTATGTCATCACTTTGGCGAATCGAGCAAAGAGC
>JALRGJ010000002.1:0-15786 GCA_023253435.1 Ilumatobacteraceae bacterium
CGCCAACCTGTTCCAAATGGACGACACGACGCTCGACAAATTAGGTGTGACTCAGCTACCACAATCACTTGCCGATGCTTTGAAAGTGATGGAGTCATCCACACTTGTACGCGAAGCACTTGGCGAGCATATTTTTGAGTGGTTTTTGCGGAACAAGCGTCATGAATGGCGAGAGTACAAAACTCAAGTCACCCCGTACGAAATAAATCGTTATCTGAAGTCACTCTAAGAACTCATGACTACGTCCGACTTCATCGTTGTGTTCCCAGGGACACCAGCACCAGAGGTGGTGCGCACTCTTGATATGAGTGGCTACAAATGGAAGTCTGTTTCTTCCATTGAAGAGTCCAACAAGTGCGAACCTCAGGGCGGTTGGATGGGCGCAATCATTTCGTGCGACGAAGATTCTGAATCAGCGTGGGCTTTTGCTCGTTCCTTACGCAAACGAGATAACAGTGTTGATGCAGTTCTCTTACTTATCTCAGGTGCTCAGTTAAGTGAACTCGAATTACGAGATGATCTGTATGAAGATTTTTGTTTATCGCCATTTCATCCAAGTGAATTCACTGCACGTCTTCGTCACCTATTTTCCTCAACTTCTGTTGCAGTCTCTCGTCCAGATCTCGTTGAGAACAGTGGACTTGTGCTCAACCTTGAGACGTACCAGGCCAGCTTTAACGGAAACGCCCTCGACCTCACGTTCATGGAATATGAACTCTTGAAGTTTCTTGCTCAAAACCCAGGAAAAGTCTTCACACGTGAGGTATTACTCTCCCGAGTGTGGGGCTACGAATATTACGGTGGGGCCAGAACAGTAGACGTTCACGTTCGTAGACTTCGCGCCAAATTGGGTGAAGAGCACGCAAATTTGATTCAGACTGTACGCAGCGTGGGCTATCGCTTTGGTCAGGGTCGCTGGAGCAACTGAAATCTATGCCCCACAACCCATTCGTAGCGGTTGTACAGTTTTCACACCATGTCTCTTGGTTACGAAAGTCCACAGCTTGCTCGACTCAATGTTGAGTACCGCAGGATCTGTGACGACTTCGATAACAACCTGATCACAGCCAGTGAAGCGCGCGCTCAGGTTCTGGGCCTCCTGTACGTGGACGAACTGGGTGATGCATGGGTAGTCGACACCAAGAGGTCAGGTAGAGATGCACACTTTGTTCGCAAACCTAGAACTGATCGTCGCCCATCACAGCTTGAAATTCCACAACTTGCTCAACTCAATCGTGAGTACCGCAGGATCTGTGACGACTTCGATAACAACCTGATCACAGCCAGTGAAGCACGTGCGTTTGTACATGGTCTTATCTACGTGGACGAACGCGGTGATGCATGGGTAGTCGACACCAAGAGGTCTGGCAGAAATGCACACTTCATACGGGAACCTCGCGCCAAAACTGCACCACCAAAAGAAATACCTCGGGAGATATCTCCACCTCTTCGCAAGACCGTCTCACCAGAAACTGAGATACCTGAGGATCACCCAGAAGAGTTCGTGCGTCATAGTCCACGGGAAGAGCTTGAACGACTCACTAAACGTGAGCCTCTCAAATTCACAGGATCAAAAGTTGCTTACCAAACATTGGCCACAGGAATCATTGCGTTGGTGCTTTTGTCATTTATCACGGTGGTTTTGGGCGACGATTCAGAACCTGTCACTTCTCAGACCACAATTTCTCAACCCAGCGTTTCATCAGCGGTGTCCACACCCTCTACCCAACCCCCGCCATCAACTACTCAAGCTCCAACTTCCTTTACAAAGAAGTACACCTCAAGAGAATCTGTTCCATTTGAACAACTCATTGAATTTGGCACCTCAGTACAAAACAGACCACTCTCATTCATACGTCGGGGAACTCCAGGGAAAACAAGAGTCATGATTGTTGGCGCAATCCATGGCGATGAAATTGCGGGGCTTGATGTTGTAGAGATCTTGAAAAAAGCCTTCCTTGGCACCAACATTGATCTATGGATTGTTCCCACCATGAACCCAGACGGAATCGTTCTCAAGACTCGTCAAAACGCCAACAAAGTCGACCTCAACAGAAACTTTCCGCAACGGTGGGAGCCAATTGGTAAGTCAGGGTTCTGGCAATACTCTGGCCCAAGCGCAGCGAGTGAACCTGAAACTCGTGCCATGCAGAGTCTGGGTGAACTCATCAAGCCACAACTCACCATCTGGTACCACCAGAACTACTTCAGAATTAGCCCTGCTACTGGGCGAGAAGGGCAAATCAGAAAGCGTTACGCACAACTTGTAGATCTTCCACTCCTCACAATTGTTGGTGGTAGATACACCGGTACTGGCGCCCAATGGACCGAATCTGTCACTGCCAAAAACGGTGTGGGTTTCACTGTTGAATTTGGTGATGACCTTCGTGAGAACGAAGCTCAGAAAAACGCAGATGCCATTTTCACTATCGTTGAAGAATTCTTCGACTAGTTATTTCTTTTTCACTAGACGGCGATCTTTCTCACATCGTGAAACTCTTCTGGGGCCATCCTCGTAGCAATGAACATCCGTGTAGCGAACTCCAAACTCTGAGAGCCAATCTATGGAAGATGGGTCAAGAGTCTTTAGATCACACATCTGACTATTTGTGTGTGGACAAGGTCCGTTATACAAGTTTGCGATTGTTGCAGAAATAAACCATCCCAGCGCAGTTACACCAACAACTGTCAAATGAATGCCATCTGGGCGAAACCATTCAGATTGTCCTTTTGCAAATTTGTTCCAATCTGCAACCATGACTCGGGAATATTCTCTTCTCTCAGCAACTTTTCTTAAGATCCGATTGAAAACTGCAAAAGTCGATTCTTTTTTCTGCGATGTTTTGGAAACAGACTGCATGTACTTTTTCGACTCAGAAAAAGTCAGAATGACCACATCAATATTCTTTTTTTCGGTGTACTTAATAAAACGTTTCAATTCAACTTCAAGTTCACGGACTGAACTGTGATAACCAGCCATCAGCACAACTGTGTCAACAGGCTTCTTCGTATTTTCTAGAGCAACATGAGCACTACTAGGAACACGCTCTTCACGTCCTTTGCAACTAGAAAACTCAATTCTCCTGCAGGACTCAGCATTGATATTGAACCGAAAACCTTTCAGAGCCTCCGTGCCCTCAACAAACCAACGCATCGCCGCCATGGTGGAATCGCCCAGCAGATAAATGTCTCTATCTAAAGGTGGCAAGGTTGAAGTGGGCGACACCGATGTTGTGGTGGTTGTCCCACCCTCATCGTCTGCATTTGCATCAGATGAAGTGCCAGGAAGAACCACGAGGCTAAAAACCAATAGCAAAGGAACAAACTTGGAGTGAGAAAAACGAGACGAGAGAGCTGAGCACCACCGCTTCAGCCGGTGAGCTGTTTGCTTCTCTTTCGCTTCGTCCACAGCAAGAAATTAGCCGTGGTTCCCCCACCCTTAGAAATGGAGCCGGAAGTCCTTTAGGCCGCCCGCGCAAATGCAGTCACTGAATTGGCAATCATCTGCACTGCGACGGCCGCCAACAACATGCCCGCAACACGAGCAAGCAAAATAACACCCGCTGGGCGAACCAATTTGGTGACCAATCCACTAAACCGAAGAAAAAATAGAGCAACTGCCAGAGCAGAGGCCATACCGGCGAGAACACTCATCCACTCCACAAATGACTCCGTCTGCTGGAAGTACACGATGGTGGTCACGATGGCGCCTGGTCCAGCTAGCAATGGAGTACCCAGTGGAACCATTGCAATAGACGTGCGCTGCTCAGGTGAAGCAGCTTCATATGACTCTTCATGACCTTTGCCATACAGCAGCTGCAACGCAACGAGCAACAGAAGCAGGCCCCCTGCGCCCTGAAGTGCCGGCACAGATACATGCAGATAATCGAGAATTGTTTGGCCGCCAATTGCAAAAATTGTGATGACCAAAAATGCCGTGCTCACCGCAAGATACGCGGCTCGATGGCGTTCTTTGTCGGTCAGACGACGTGTCACCGATAAAAAAATAGGAGTGTTCCCGGGAGGATCAAGAATCACCAACATGGTGACAAGTACTTGGCCAAATAATTTCACGCATTCACACTAGTTGCGTGCATAGATGAACTTAATTGATGCCTTCTTTCAGCATCAGTGCACCAAATATGAAGAAGGCTGTAGCAGACCCATACCTAATTGCCTTTTCAGGCAACTTATGTCCCACTACTTTGCCAACAAGAATGGCTAGAGCATCTGCAACAACCATGCCCAGCGTTGAACCAATCCACACCCCAACAACGTTGCTATCAGTTGCAAGAGTGACTGTGGCAAACATTGTTTTGTCGCCAAGTTCCGCCAAGAAAAACACCGTACCTACCGCCGTAATCACATGACGCGAAGAAAGATGTGTGCTCTCCTCATCTTCTTCACTTAGTTTGTCGCCACGTAATGTCCACAAACCGAAGAAAATAAAAGCGATTGCGCCAAGAAGATTTATGAAGTCCGTAGGAAGAGCTGAACCTAAAGCGCCACCAATAGCAACCGATATCAAGTGAACAACTGCTGTAGCCAGTGTGATTGCAACAAGAACAGGAACTGTTTTGAATCGAGTAGCAAATGCCAATGCCATGAGCTGACTCTTGTCGCCGAGTTCAGCAACAAAGATGACTCCAAAGGATAGGAGAAGCGCAGCAATCATTCTTATCCCTTGAAATTTTGCATTTTTTCTGAAAGCAACGCGTGAGTCTTTAACATCTCATCAACTTTTGAACTGACAAGATGACCATTACGCACAACTAACTTTCCGTGAACAATCGTGTCACGTGCACTTGTTGGCCCACAGCGCAACCAACCCTCAATAGGGTCTGCTATTGCTCCTGCAAATTGGATTCCGGTGAGATCCCAAATAGCAACATCACCAACTGCACCCACTGCCAATGATCCAATCTCACCTACTCGGCCAAGGCAACCTGCACCTCCGATCGTTGCAATTTCTAATGCCATGCGTGCATCTGAGGCATTTGCACCATTGCGTAGTTTGGCCAAGAGCATTGCCTGACGTGCCTCTAACCACAACGATGCAGAGTCTGCAGAAGAAGAACCATCAACGCCAAGGCCTACATGGACGCCCGCATTTCTAAGATCTACAACTGGAGCAATCCCCGAAGCAAGAATCAAGTTGCTGCTAGGGCAGTGTGCTGCACCAATGCCTGCTGCACCCAATTGCACAATTTCGTCTGCGTTTGGCATGACGCAATGGGCAACCCATGTTCGATCACTCAACCAGCCCACTTCTTTGAGATATTCAAATGGGCGGCAACCAAATGTTGCTATTGAGAAATCGTCATCTTCTGCATTTTCTGCAAAGTGAGTATGAAGGCGAACATCTAATTTTTCAGCCAACTCGGCTGAACGAATCATGAGTTCTTTGGTAACGCTAAAAGGAGAACACGGTGCAAGCGCAACTCGTGTCATTGCACCATGACTACGATCATGATGTTTCTCCACCGCAACTTGAGAGAGCGCAAGAATCTCATCGTCTTCTTGCACGACATCATCAGGAGGGAGCCCGCCATCTTTTTGTGAGAGCGACATTGACCCACGCGTTGGATGAAATCGAATGCCTAAATCTTTCGCTGCAGCAATTTCAGCAGACAACAGGTCTCCACCATTTCGTGGATGCAAATACAGATGATCAGTAGATGTTGTACAACCAGACAATGCAAGCTCTGCAAGGCCCACCCAAGCAGAGACATGTGCTGACTCTTCGTCTAGTGCACGCCACAGCGGATACAACGTTTGCAGCCAACCAAACAACGGAGAAGTTGTCATTGGTGGATATGCGCGAGTCAAGTTCTGATACAGGTGATGATGAGTGTTAATCAACCCTGGTGTCACCAAGCAGCCACTTGCATCAATTCGCTCTATCGCTTCTGGTTGTGGATCTGTCGATGATCCAATTTCGCTGACGAAGCCATTGGTAATAGAAATCCAACCACCAGAAATTTCACGACGATGGGAATCTACGGTTGCAACAAGAAGTGCATTATGAATGAGAAGGTCTACAGACATGGCCTTGGCCAATTATTCAGCGAAAGCTAAATATTTGTCTCGAGAAGCTCACTGCCTTCATGTCGGATTTCAGCATCTTTGTTGAGGAAGTGACCAATCACGCCGGCAAGTGCAGCGGTGGAGAGTCCGACAACAATGGGAAAGCCGAGAAGAATAACAACGAGAACAATTGCACCAGGCATGTGATTACTTCTTCCTTCTTACATTTGATTTCTTAGCGGCTGCCTTTTTCTTGGCAGGCGCACGCTTAGCAGCGGTCTTTTTCTTCACGACTTTCTTTGCAGCAGTTTTCTTGCCAGCTGCTTTCTTTGTTGACTTCTTTTTAGGTGCAGATTTTGCGGCTGCAGACTTTGCGCCCAGTGGCTTGTAGGCCCATGCTTCAATTTCAACAGCACCTCCAAAAGGCAGTGAAGCAACACCGATTGTGCTGCGTGCGGGACGAGCAGTGCCAAAACCGTTTGCATATTCCTCATTGAAAGTTGCAAAAGTGTCCATGTCTGTTAGGAAGCACAACGTTTTTGCAATGTCAGAAATTGATGCACCCATAGAAGCCAATTGAGCTTTGAGATTGACAATTGCTTGAGCAGTTTGACCAGCAACGCCTCCAGAAACGAGTTGTCCATCTTTCATGCCCAACTGACCAGAGACAATGATCCAATCGCCAGCGCGAACAACGGGTGTGTATGGGGGATGTGGTGCTGTTGCCATTCCCCTACTCTACGCCAGCCACCCTGACGCCTACCATTGTCGATATGACATCCCAGCACTTCAGCCGCCGAGCGTTTCTCACACTTTCTGCAGGCGTTGGGGCTGGAGCAGCACTGGCAGCCTGTGGTGGAGGCTCATCTTCTGGTTCTCCAGATGGCGATCTTCAAGTCGTCAAGCGTTTCCCCGATGCTGGACTTGTGCCTGGCACAGTTCGACTACCCATCTCCCTTGGTGACAAAACCGGAGTACTAGGCAAAGAATCAAATGTTGAATTGCCCACCACCTTGACTGCATCTGTAGAAGATGCTCAAACAGGAAAGATCATTATTTCTTCGGTCTCTGCAGAACGACACGATGAAGGACTTGATATTCCCTATTGGCCATTCGTTGTCCCCATCGATGTGCAGGGCATTTTCCTTTTGAAAATTAATGAAGCACCAAACTCCGATTGTTCTTTCCAGATTGAAGATCCAAAAAATGTTCTCATGCCCACCGTGGGTAATGAACTACCACCATTTGAAACTCCCACAACGTCAGACGCACGCGGGGTGAATCCCATTTGCACTCGTACCCCAGATGTGTGCCCTTTTCATTCCATCACTCTCGCCGATGCGTTGAAATCTGGAAAACCGGTGGTGTATTACATAGGCACACCTGCTTATTGTCAAACAGGAACATGTGCGCCCGGTCTCGATGCACTCATTGCTGTTGCAAAAACAGTCGGAGACAAAGCAGTGTTTGTTCATGCAGACGTGTACACAGATAAAAATGCAAACGAAGCAACAGCTGCTGTAAAGGAATACAAACTCACATATGAGCCCGTGTTATACATCACTGATGCAACAGGAGAATTAGTGAATCGTCTTGATGCAGTGTTTGACGCCAAAGAACTCAACAGTGCCTTACGCACTGCAGGAATTGCGTAAAAATTATTAGCTAAAGGATTTGCCGCATCCGCAAGAGCGTGATGCATTTGGGTTTGTGATTGCAAAGCCCTGCTCGGTGAGCGAATCTTTGAAATCCAAACTTGCGCCTTCAAGCATTGGTGCAGAAGCAGGATCTACAACAACCTTCACCTCACCAAATGTCAAAGTGATGTCGTCTGCAGCAATATCGCTGTCGAAGTACATGTCGTATGAGAAACCTGAGCAACCGCCAGACTTCACTGCAACGCGAAGCGCCATGTTGTCTGCACCTTCTGCTGCGAGAAGCTGAGCCACCTTTGTTGCTGCTGTATCGGTAAGTGTGATCATTGTGACCTCCGAAGACGGGACCTTGTCCCCTAATACTAGGCACGCCTAACGCCATTTGCGATTCGCCCCTACACTTCATTTGGTGAGCCAGCGAGCCGTACCAGCCCCCTCAGAAGACGAGGTGCGCAACCTACTCCGTGCTGTTATCGACCCAGAACTTGGCCACAACATCGTGGATCTTGGCATGGTTGATTCCGTGACCCTTGCTGATGGTGTGATCACCATTGGAGTAAAGCTCACCATTAGAGGGTGTCCCCTACGGGCCCAGATTCAAAAGGACATCCGGTCGCGCTTAGAGGTGCACCCATGGGTCACCAAAGTGACGATTGATTGGGGCGAGATGACCCCCGAAGAACGCTCCAATGTGATGTCCAAAGCTCGATGGAATGCTCGCGAAAATGCCGCCGACACTGCGGTACCCATGAATGCTCGAGTGCTCGCGATCGCGAGTGGCAAAGGTGGAGTTGGAAAATCTTCAGTCACTGTCAATCTTGCCGCTGCTTTGGCTGCATCTGGAAAAACTGTGGGCGTTCTCGACGCCGACATCTGGGGATTCTCCGTTCCCCGAATGCTGGGAATGCCCGACAGACTAGAAGCCCAGAAAATTGAAGGTTCCGAGAAACCGCTCATCATTCCTAATGAGAGAAAAGTTGGCAGTGGCCTCTTAAAAGTTGTGTCCACCGGAATGTTGGTGGAGAGCGAAGGCACTGCGCTGATGTGGCGAGGCCTCATGCTCGCTAAAGCCGTAGAGCAATTCTTAAACGATGTTCACTGGGGAGAGCTTGATTACCTCGTCATTGATATGCCTCCAGGTACTGGCGATGTGCAAATGGGACTTGCTCGCATGTTGCCCCGAACAGATCTTTTAATTGTCACGACACCAGCTGTTTCTGCACAAAAGGTGGCGATCCGTGCGGCCGATATGGCACGACGCAGTTTCTTACGCGTGAGTGGCGTGATTGAAAACATGAGTTCGTTCACGTGTGACCATGGCGAGTCGTACCCACTCTTTGGCGTTGGCGGTGGTCAAGCTCTCGCAGAAGAGATTGGAGTTGAGCTTCTTGGTCAAGTCCCCATTGAGCCAACGGTTGCAGCGGGTGGTGACGCAGGTGAACCTGTTGTTCTTTCCGGTACCGGAATTGCTGCATCTGTTTTTGCAGATATCGCTGCACGTATCATCGCCGACACGCCTGAATTTGAAGATATGGCAGGTTGCTCCGCTCGCGACGAATCAATTGCGTCTGTGGGGGTCACAGTGCGTCGTAGTCAGAGTCCCCAGGCATAACGATTCCCAAGACGCGACCATCACTGTCAATTTTGATCTTTGGCAAAATTGTTTGAGGTTTCCCTAGTTGAGCGGCAGCCTTCATCACTTCATCGGCAGTTGAGTAGGGCAATAAAAACTCAATGTTTGCCTTTGTAGGAGGCATCAACATCAAATCTTTTTCGTGCGAGCGACGAATTGCTTCTTCTGGCCGAATCCAAAAACTTTCAATCGTTTCACCATCATCATGGAGCGGGTATTGAGCACTGGGAGCACGCGCAACAAAGAAACGTGTATCGAAACGTCGACGTTCACCCATTGGAGTAATCCAGTGTGAGATGTAGTGAATCTCATCGGTGGTGAGGCGAAGATTCTCTCTCTTGCACAACTCCAATAACGCAAGAGATCCGTCATGAATGTTGTGGCGTTCCTGATTGAACTGCTCAGCAATATCGTCTCTATCGAATCGAATCACTTCACCGGTACCCGAATACTTTGCAAGCAGAACCCCTGCTTCTTCAAAGCACTCACGGATACAAGCAACCCAATATGCAAGACCGCCAGATTCAATTCCGAGTAAAGCGCTGGCATGTTCATCGGTGAGTCCGTCACATAACTCTGCGATATCGGTGGAAGCATCTACGTCGTCAACTTTTCCGCCAGGAAACACAAACATTCCGCTGGCAAAAGCAGCGTTGAAAGTACGACGCAACATGAATACTTCAATGCCGCCATCATCTGCATCTCGCACAAGCAAAACTGTGGCGGCAGGCTTTACGGGAACAGTTGTGGGATCAAACGGCTCATCTCCTGCCGGCTTTCTTGCATCACTCACTCTGAATTCCCCCTATTGCGATTTGCGTGCCTCGCGATAGTCACGTGCAGCACCTTCTAAAGGCTCTACTTGCAAAGTAACTCCATCGATGCTTGCAACTCGCACCGGATCATTTGGAGCAAGTGGAGTGGCACGATTTGTACGCGCACGCCATTTAGCCCCATCTACAAGAACAACTCCTTCAGGGTTGATCTCGCCCACGGCAACACCAGTTGTGCCCACCAGGTTCTCGCGACCCACCGTTGGAGTAGCAAATCTGGTGCGAACCATTGATGGCATTCCTGCAATGAAAGAGAGAGAAACACCGCCAATGCAGGTTGCCAGGGTGATCCAACCTGGTCTCATTGTTAAACCGTCGACTGGTTGGAACATGGTGAATGAAGCAATCACATACAAAATGATTCCCACTCCCGTCCACAAACGTGGCACGCCCACTTGAACGTCAATTGCGAATGCAACGAAAGCTGCGACAAAGAGCGCAACTCCCACCCCACTCATTGGTAAAGCACCAATACCCATGCTTCCCAAAATCAAACACACAGCACCGACAAGACCAGCAACACCTATGCCTGCTGTAAAGAATTCAAAAATAAGAAGCGCAATACCAACAGTAAGTAATAGATATGCACTGGAAGGACTTGCAACGGTGTGAAGCAAACGAGGCATTAATCCCAGTTTGAAAAAGCGAACAGTGGTTGCTTCGCGAGACACTTGTCCTTTTGAATCCAATACGTCAATCACTGTGTCTAGTTGTTGTCCCCTCACCGTGAGACCGTCTAGTGCATACAGCATGTTGCGTAGAACAGGAACACCTCGATCATCGTTTGAAAACTTCAGAATTTTCATTTCCCGTGCATCAAGAAATCCAACTGAATCATGATGAATTGAGTCATCTGCCATTCCAAAAGACAATTGCTTTCCATCAACAGACAGCATTGTTCCGGTCTTTCCCATTCGAGCTCCTGGAGCCATGGCAGTTACATCGGCAACAGCAAGCATTTGCGCAGGGAGTCCGTAGGCACGAGAACCGCTTGGACCCACCCAAATTGCTACTGGAATTTTTGAAGAAGAAATCTCGCCCAGCAGATCTTCCATTTGCTCTCTTCCAATCACAGCTCCCCGAGTGTTCATTTGCAGAATCACTGCCTGAGCTCCGTTTGTTTGAGAACGTTCAAGTGACTTGGTGATGTTGTCGGCCACGATGTTGTCGATCAGGCCAGATACCTCCACAACATCTACTGGAGCCAGATCCGCAGAGTCTGAGGCGGCTTGGACTCCGTTGCCAGACATCAGCCCCAGAACCGGAGCAGCAAGAAGAATGGTGAATCCACCCACGATGCGTCTTTTTGCGCCTACCCTCACTGGTCTCTCCTTGCATTTATGGAACTACACCACTTTTTCACGGCACAGCGTGTCCTTATTGTTGCGGGCAAAGGCGGCGTTGGGAAATCCGCTGTTGCTGCCGCCCTTGCCAAACTATGTGCCAGCACAGGATTAAGCACCCTTCTTGTCACTTTAGATGCGCCATCTATTGAACTTCCTGCCACAGAAGGACTGGAACAAGTGGTGGTCACACCGGGAAGAGCGCTTGCTGATTACCTCTCCTCTAAGGGCATGGGACTTCTGTCACGCCAGCTTGCTCGCTCGGGGATCGTCGAGTTGGTAGCTACCACGGCTCCTGGTCTGGACGACTTATTAGTGCTTGGTCGTATTAAGGCGTTCGAGCGAGAAAACCGCGCCGAGGTCATCATCATTGATGGCCCTGCTGCTGGTCATGCAATAGATCTTGTTCGAGCCCCCACTCAATTAAAAAATGCTGTTGGATCTGGCGCGATTAGCCAACAAGCAGATGAAGTTCTAGACATGCTCTCTGATCCAACACGATGCAAAATGCTCATGGTGACAACGGCTGCATTCACTCCGGTATCCGAAGCCGCAGAAGTGATTGAAGAATTGAAAAACTCAGTGGGTATTTCTCTTACGCCAATTGTTGTGAACAAATGTGAGCCCCCACTACCTCACATCTCAGTAGACCCAACAGACACCACTGCACTCAATGCGTACGAATACCTCGCACAGCGAGCAGCAGCACAACAGGAATCCCTTGAACACCTCACGCAAGTAATTGATCTTCCTCAACTTCATGTAGAACGAAGGCGTTTGCAGGGTACAGACTTGATTGACTCCATTGCACTCGATCTCGCCGATGCGATTGGAGAACTTCATGAGTGAAAACTCCATTGAATCCATTTGTGAGCAGGCCAAAGTGATTGTCACCTGTGGCACAGGTGGAGTAGGTAAGACAAGCGTTGCCGCAGCGTTAGGGGTGTATGCAGCACAACACGGAAGAAAAGTTGTTGTCATTACCATTGACCCTGCACGCAGATTGGCCGATGCCATTGGTATTACTGGCGAGTTGAGTAATGAGCCTCAAAGAGTTTCAGTAAGTGCTCCTGGTGAATTATGGGTAACAATGCTCGATGTCAATGAGACATTTGATCAATTGGTACGTGATACATCTCCAAGTCCTCAACGAGCTCAAGAAGTAATGAACAATTCTTTTTACAGAAGTTTGTCTCGTTCACTTTCGGGAACACGTGACTACATGGCCGCAGAAAGATTGTACGAACTTCATAATGACCCTCGTTTTGATTTGGTGATCGTTGATACTCCTCCATCGCGCAATGCGCTTGATTTTCTTGAATCACCAGAAAGACTTGCACGATTTTTGAAGCACCCCATTGTTCGATTACTCATGGCACCAAGCCGAGGTGGAATGCGATTCGCGAGTGCAGCAATGACGCCAGTACTGAGAGCAATTTCTTCAGTGGTTGGATCAGATGCACTCACAGGAGTTGCAAACTTTTTGCGGGCGATCGACGGCATGGAAACTGAATTCTCGCGTCGAGCTCTCGCTGTTGCTGGAGTACTGCGAGGTGATGCATCTCGCTTTGTGGTCGTCACCGCACCGTCTCCAGACGCACTTCATGAGGCGGACCATTTTGTATCTGAACTCTCACGATTAGGAATCAATCTCCGATTAGTCGTAACAAACCGCATGCCACCTCGATTTGGTCACACCTCAGAACATGAGGAGCGAGAAGCCTCGTTGCGCTCTAGTGGAGATATCTCAATCATGCATTCCCTCATGGCAGACCTCTGTGCAGATGCAGAACTTGCAGAGGCAGGAGTATCCGCATTCCTTGATCGCACTCAACAAAAGTTTCCCCAAGTTGGTCAGGCCACCGCAACCGAACTTCCAGCAGACATTCATGACATGGGCTCAATTGTCGCTCTCGCTCAACAACTGGCTGTTTCAGAGCCACGGCAGTAAAGTCAACTCGTGCATATTTTGATCGCCACCGATGCCCAATGGGTACTCAATGAAGTCACCGCTGCTTTAGAGACGCCTTCCACCTCTTTTGAAGTTGTCTCAAATGGTCGACATGTTTCAGATGCAGTAAAAGAGCGAACTCCCGATATCGCAATCCTTGATCTTCAAGTGGGAACTATGGGTGGCATGGCAATCACCATGGATCTTCGACTCGATGAATCAAGTGGCGCTCTCCCTCACGTACCAATTCTGATGTTGCTTGATCGGGTGGCAGATGTTCATATGGCGCGTCGAAGTGGTGCAAACGGTTGGATCATCAAGCCTCTCGATGCAATGCGACTTGGCAAAGCAGTCAGAAACATTGTTGCTGGAGGTAGCTACACCGAAGGTCTCCCTGCAGAAGAAGTTCCAGTAGTGGAAGAGCCAGCAACAGAAGATGTTGTTGCTGAAAAAGCAGAGACTGTCTCTTAAAAGCTCGGTTATTTCACAAGTAGTTCTGCAATTTGCACAGCATTCAGTGCTGCGCCTTTTCTGAGATTGTCATTGCTGAGGAACAATGCAAGGCCTCGCCCGCCTTCCACTGTTTCGTCTTGCCTTATACGGCCAACAAAACTGGGATCTTTTCCGGCTGCCAACAGCGGTGTTGGTATTTCCACCAAAGTAACGCCAGGTGCATTACTGAGAAGTTCCTGAGCACGCTCAACACTGATTGATCTGGAGAATTCAGCATTAATGGCCATGGAGTGACCGGTAAAGACGGGTACACGGACACACAAGCCAGAAACCAACAACTCAGGAATATTGAGAATTTTTCTACTCTCGTTACGAAGTTTTTTTTCTTCGTCTGTTTCAAAGAGGCCGTCATCCACCATGGAACCAGCAAGAGGAAGCACGTTATATGCGATAGTGCGAGCAAACTTTTTTGGAGCAGGTGACTGTACGGCCTCTCCATTAAATGTGAGTGCAGATGCTGTATCTGCCATAGCCCGTGATTGAACATCGAGTTCCTCGACGCCTGCTAAGCCACCACCACTGACCGCTTGATAAGTGCTCGCCACCAACTTGATGAGTCCGGCTTCATCGTGCAACGGCTTCAATACCGGCATAGCAGCCATGGTGGTGCAATTCGGATTAGCGATGATCTTCTTTGGAGCCGAGTGAACAAGATGACCGTTCACTTCACTCACAACGAGGGGAACTTCTGGATCCATTCTGAATGCGCTTGAGTTATCAATCACCGTCACACCTGCAGCAGCAAACTTTGGTGCCAATTCTCGAGAAGACGTTGCACCAGCAGAAAAGAGCGCAATGTCTAAACCTGAAGGATCTGCAGATGACGCATCTTCAACGGTGATATTTCCACCAGCCCAAGGCAATGTGGTTCCGGCCGAACGAGCCGAAGCAAAAAATCGAAGTTCTGAAATAGGGAAATTGCGCTCAGCTAGAAGCGTGCGCATCACCCCGCCCACTTGTCCGGTTGCACCGACTACTCCTACACGCATGGGTGTAAAGGCTAATTGCAGCGAGCGACAAGCCACCAATGACTTTTATTGGCAACATCCAAATCACGCTGATTCACAGGTTGGCCCATATAAGTAACCGATTTCTGAGGCCTACCCGGATGATGAAGAATCACCAGATCGTTCAGGTTGACTCGAGACGCCTCAAGAAGTGACAGCACTCGACGCGGACCGAGCCGATTTGCCTGCCATCCAAGGCGAGTAGACCAACGCCATCTCGAGAGTTTTTCCCCTGCCCAGGGAACATGCCAGAGAACTCTCATCACCGCACCAGCGGGCACTAAGAACACATCTGCAGGAACCCATGTTCTGTAATTCAATGCAATGTAACCACCTGGTTTCACAATTCGCGCTGCCTCGGACGTGAGCCGCAAAGCATCACTTGCACGACAATGTTGCAAGGTGATGTAAGAAAAAACTGCATCCACCGAATGATCGTGAACTTCTATAGAACTGCCATCTGCGATATGAACTGTTCGGAGAGTATTCACTCTTCCAAAGCGAGCAATAGTTTCTCTGCATCGTTCAAGAAATGCTGCGTCAACATCGGTAGCAATGACAGTGTTGAACTTGCGCGAAAAGGCGGAGGTCATGCGGCCAATGCCAGATCCAATTTCTAAGACTGTTGCCGAAGATGGGATCTGTAGCCAGCCAAGTCGATCTAAATAAATATCGACTTCCGCATCACCTGTTTTCACAAACTCTTCAAGTGTGAGTGTGTTGCCAGTCTGATTGTTGAACACCCAACCGGTGTCTCTCACTACTTCATCAGCATTGACACGCATCTCCGCACGGGTGCCAGCGGCACGCCACGGAATGAGTTG
>JALRGJ010000002.1:15796-34301 GCA_023253435.1 Ilumatobacteraceae bacterium
GGAGCGGAATATGCACTGCCAGAGTCAAGCCCAAAGGCCGTATGGAGGGAACGAACAGCTAATTCCATGTCTGACGCGGACACCACAACAGAGACCCGAATGGTGCTGGTGGAGATCATGTGAATATTGATGTTGTTGTCTGCCAATACGCGGAACATTTTGGCAGCCACTCCTGGGCTGGTCTTCATACCAGCCCCAACAAGAGACACTTTGGCGATGTCAGATTCGTGACTCACGCCTTGCGCACCTATCTCTGTTGCGACTCGCGAAACGATGTCTTCAGCAACCTTCATATCTGCTTTAGGAACAGTAAAGGAAATGTCTGTGAGACCCTCTTTTGAAGTGTTCTGCACAATCATGTCCACGTTGATGTTCGCGTTGGCCAAGTTTTCAAAGAGAGCAGCAGACACTCCTGGCTTATCGGGCACTCCTAAAACAGTGACTTTGGATTCACTTGCGTCTTGAACGACTCCGGAAATAATTGGCTCTTCCATGGAGGACTCTCCTTGTGGTGATTCTGCACTCACCCATGTTCCGCGTTCCCACGTAAAACTGGAACGAACATGAATGGGAACGTTGTGATTGCGTGCAAATTCAACTGAACGCAACGCAAGAACTTTGCTGCCTACTCCAGCCATCTCAAGCATCTCTTCAAATTGAAGATGCGACAGTTTTGTTGCTTGTGGAGCAATACGGGGATCGGCTGAAAAAACTCCAGTGACATCTGTATAGATCTCGCAGACATCGGCATTTAGCGCAGCGGCCAAAGCAACAGCTGTTGTATCGCTGCCACCTCTTCCCAGAGTTGTGATCTCTCTATCTGTGGACACACCCTGGAAGCCGGCGATGACGACAACTTTCCCCTCGTTGAGTGCTTCACGAACTCTGTCGCCCTTGACTTCAAGAATTTTTGCTTTTGTATGAATGGTGTCGGTGATAATGCCCACCTGCGAGCCAGTAAAGCTCACCGCATCTACGCCAATTCCGGCCAGCGCCATAGACAGCAAAGACATAGAGATTCTCTCGCCGGTAGTGAGGAGCATGTCCATCTCTCGGCCAGGGTGAACCTCAGACACCGAATTGGCCAAAGACAGCAGATTGTCGGTGGTTTTGCCCATGGCAGACACCACAACCACCACATCATTTCCGTGCTGGCGAGTGAATTTCACGTGCTCAGCCACGGACTTGATGCGGTCAGGATCGGCTACTGATGTGCCGCCATATTTCTGAACAATCAGTGCCACTGCTTTCCAAGGCTATCTCCGTGCCACTAACCTGCCGACTTCGTGGGAACAGATAAACGCAACCGTCAAAAGGCAAACCGAGCCAAGGCTCGCCAGGCTCGAATCCAACAAGAGCGCATCAGCAAAGTGCGACGCCGTGGGACCATCTATGGCGGAGGCGCCATCGCTGTGGTCTTCCTCTTGTTTCTCATCTCAGGCGGAATCTTTGGCGGATCATCCGATACAGCTCCAACTTCAACGGTTGCGGAATCAGATGTAACAACCACCGTTGCTGAAAACGGATCATCCACATCCGCAGCGCCAGTTGCAGTCAAAGGATGCCCAAAGACAGATGGTTCACAAACACGAGTAACCAGCTTCACTGCAGCGCCTCAAATGTGTATCGACACAAAAAAGTCTTACACCGCAATCTTCGATACAACTGAAGGAACCGTTGAAGTTGCACTCGACACCAAAGTGACTCCTAAAACAACAAACAACTTTGTGGTGCTCTCTCGATTCAAGTACTACGACAACACACCGGTGTTCAGAACTGATCCTTCCATCGACATCATTCAGGCGGGTGGCGCAAACAACACAGCAAGCCCGGGCTACAACATTGAAGACGAAGGCGGAAAGTTCACATACAAAGAGGGTGACCTCGTCATGGCCCGAGGCGCTGGAGCTAACTCTGGTGGCGGACAATTCTTCTTTGCCACCGGACCAAAAGTGTCATTGCTTGACGATCAAGGAACCTATGTCACCTTTGGCAAGGTCACAAAGGGTCTCGATGTAGTGAAGGCCATCATTGCTCTGCATGAAGAGGACAACAGTGGTCTTGGTGGCAAACCAAGCCGTGCTGTGCTCATCAAGTCCATCAAGATCACCGAAAAGTAAACCCAATTAGTTCCCGCGGTTGGGAACATATGGCCCTTGGTTGTTAGCCTCGCAAGAACCAATTGGGAGGTCTTTCATGAACAAGGTCGGAATCTGCGGATCAGGAATCATGGGCTCAGGCTTGGCTGAAGTTGCTGCCAAAGCTGGGTACACAGTTGTTGTTCGCTCACGTAGCGCTGCAGCAGCACAAGCGATGATTACCTCAATTGAAAAGGGTCTCGATAAGCAAGTTCAGCGCGAGAAGATTACTGCTGAAGACAAGGCAGCGATCCTTGGTCGACTCTCTGCAACCGACAAAATCGCAGACCTTGCCGACTGTGATCTGGTCATCGAATCTGTTGTTGAAGATCTTGACGTGAAAAAGGCACTTTTCGCAGAGCTCGACAAAGCTGTTAAGCCAGGTGCAATCCTTGCCACTAACACCAGCACATTGCCTGTGGTGGAAATGGCAATGGCCACTGGTCGACCAGACAAAGTGTGTGGCATTCACTTCTTCAACCCTGCAACAGCAATGCCTTTAGTTGAAGTTGTTCGCCCAATTACTGCAAGCGACGACACCATCAATGCCGCTAATGAATTCACAGCTAAGTGCGGAAAAAATGGAGTGCAAGTAAAAGACCGTGCTGGCTTTATCGTGAACGCCTTACTCTTCCCGTACCTCAATAATGCCATTCGCATTTGGGAAACTGGAACTGCATCTATGGAAGACATCGATACAGCAATGAAGGGCGGATGCAATTTCCCAATGGGACCATTTGCTTTGCTAGACCTCGTTGGACTTGATACTTCTTTGTCAATTCTTGAAGCGTTATATGCAGAGTTTGCAGATCCAAACTATGCACCAGTGCCAACATTGCGTCGTCTTGTTGCAGCAGGAAAGTTGGGACGCAAGAGCGGTGAGGGTTTCTACTCCTACTGAGTGTCGTTGGCACTTCCCTACTCCCTCAGAGTGGCCGGAAGACGATGATGTAGTTGCTGTTGGGGCAGACCTTGAACCCGACACGCTTGTGTATGCGTATACACATGGCATGTTCCCCATGTTTATTGACAAGAAGCACAGTCAACTCGGTTGGTTCTCTCCTGTAGAAAGAGGCGTCATTCCGCTAGACGGGTTACGAATTACGCGATCCATGCGACAAAGCGCTCGTAAATTTCAGTGCACAGTGAACACTGCTTTCATAGACGTCATGAATGAATGTGCAACTTCACACACTCAAGGCAATTGGATTGATCAAAAGTTTGTGACCGCATATTCACATCTTCATCAAATGGGTTTAGCTCACAGCATTGAAGTCTGGGACAACAACCAACAATTGGTGGGAGGGTTGTATGGAGTGCGTATCAATAATTTCTTTGCTGGAGAATCCATGTTCCATCATCAGGCCGATGCATCCAAAGTGGCCCTGATGACGCTCGTTGATCTCATGGTTCTTGACGGCATGAGCCTTCTTGACACCCAATGGCAGACAGAGCACCTTGAAAGCCTTGGATGCATTGAGGTTCCTCGTTCCCTCTACCTCTCATGGCTTGCAGAGGCCGTGAAGTAAGGGCATGGCGTAAGGAACATCCCCATCTCGTTGCCATACTGAGAGCCGTGACTGAATCCACTCCCCGCCGTGATGATCCATGGTTGATGCGTACGTATTCCGGCCATTCCACTGCCGCAGCCTCTAACGAGTTGTACCGCACAAACTTGGCTAAGGGCCAAACGGGATTATCGATTGCTTTTGATCTCCCCACACAAACCGGGTACGACCCAGACCACATTCTTGCTAGTGGCGAAGTAGGCAAAGTTGGCGTCCCTGTTGCACATCTTGGCCACATGAGAATTCTTCTCAATTCAATTCCACCCGGAAAAATGAATACGTCAATGACCATCAATGCAACGGCTGCATGGATGCTTGCACTGTACGTAGCAAATGCCCGCGAACAAGGTGTGCAGTCACATGAGTTACGTGGTACTACTCAGAACGACATTGTTAAAGAGTATTTGTCACGTGGCACCTACATCTTTCCTCCAGCACCGTCAAAACGCTTGATCGTTGACATGGTCGCTTGGTGTGCACAAAACGCACCTAAGTGGAACCCAATGAACGTGTGCTCGTACCACTTGCAGGAAGCCGGCGCTACACCAGTTCAAGAAATTGCCTACTCACTAGCAACTGCCGTCGACATTCTCGATGCTGTTCGTGATAGTGGCCAAGTAGACGCTGCACAGTTCGATCAGGTCTTCGGATCTATTTCATTTTTTGTTAACGCTGGTATTCGCTTTGTTGAAGAAGTGTGCAAGATGCGTGCATTCACTGAGTTATGGGACCGCATTGGTCGCGAGCGTTACAACGTGCAAGATCCTAAGGCGCGTCGATTCCGCTATGGCGTTCAGGTGAACTCACTCGGACTCACAGAAGCGCAGCCAGAAAACAATGTTCAAAGAATTGTTTTGGAAATGTTGGCTGTCACACTCTCCAAAAAGGCTCGCGCCCGAAGCGTTCAGCTTCCTGCATGGAACGAAGCGCTTGGTCTGCCACGCCCCTGGGATCAGCAGTGGTCACTTCGAATGCAACAAGTTCTTGCATTTGAGTCAGACCTTCTTGAATACGAAGACATTTTCGATGGTTCAACTGTGATCGAAGGAAGAACTTCAGAACTCAGAGATGCCGCATGGGCGGAACTACAAGAGGTTCTTGAACTCGGCGGAGCATTTAACGCAGTGGAAGATCTCAAAGGACGTCTTGTTCGTTCTATGGCTGAGCGCACGCGACGAATTGAGTCTGGTGATCAAGTAGTTGTGGGTGTGAACTCATACACAGAGCATGAAGAGAGTCCACTTGGCGGAACAAACAACATTCTTGTTGTAGACCACGCCGTAGAAGCAGAAATGATTAAAGATGTTGAAGCATGGCGTTCCGCACGTGACCAACAACAAGTTGATGCTGCTCTGAATCGATTGCGTGCAGCGGCAGAATCTGGTGAGAACATCATGGAGCCATCAATTGAATTGGCTGAAGCGGGTGGCACAACCGGTGAATGGTCTCATGTCCTTCGTGAAGTGTTTGGTGAATTCAGAGCTCCTACAGGAGTTAATGCAGCAGTCGGCCGCAGAACCCATGCATTGGCGGAAGTTGCGGAATTCGTCAAAGGAATTGCAGGAGGCCCTCCTCGATTCCTGGTAGCCAAACCTGGTCTCGATGGCCACTCAAACGGAGCCGAACAAATTGCAGTGGCAGCGCGCGATGCAGGCATGGAAGTGGTGTACAGCGGTATACGACTCACACCAGAGCAAATTGTGGCAAGCGCGCGAGATGAAGACCCTGATGTTGTTGGGCTTTCCATTCTCTCGGGCTCTCACATGCAGCTTGTACCCGATGTGGTGAAGCGTTTACGTGCCGAGGGTGTAGACGCCCCCGTCATTGTTGGCGGAATCATCCCCGAGGAAGACCGAGAAGTGCTCACTTCACATGGAGTAGCGGCTGTGTATACGCCCAAAGATTTCGATATTGCTCGCATTATGCGAGAAGTAGCCGATCTTGCAGTGACACACAGATCTCAGTAATTGGTCTATTTGGGAATGATCTAGTTCTTCATGCTGTTGCACTGTCTATGAGCGTGTACACAACATCAATTGCAAAACTTGACGGATCTCCCAATGTATTGGCCGCAGCAGAGGGCAAAGTTTCCCTCATCGTGAACGTGGCAAGTAAGTGTGGACTCACTCCTCAGTATGAAGCTCTTGAGCAATTGCAAAAGACATACGCAGAGAAGGGCTTCACAGTTATTGGAGTTCCTTGCAATCAATTTCTCGGACAAGAGCCAGGCACCGCTGAAGAGATTCAAACATTTTGCAGCACCACTTATGGCGTGTCATTCCCGTTAACAGAAAAGATCGAGGTAAACGGCGATAATCGTCACCCGCTCTATTCAGCACTAACACCAGTTGCAGATAATGAAGGAGAAAGCGGAGACATCCGCTGGAACTTTGAGAAATTTCTTGTCGGTCGCGATGGAAATGTGATTGCACGATTTCATCCAAAGACAGCGCCAGATGCACCTGAAGTAGTTGCTGCAATTACTGCAGCGCTCTGACACTAATTAGGCGCGTTCGCGCGCAATAAATGAATCGAGTGCCGGTCCACTCTCAAAGCTTGTAATGAGTGCATAGCGGGGGAAGTCGTGGTTGTGAACAACCACGTGCCACAAACGTTGCGTATCGACAACAAATCGAGCGCCTTGAGGTAGTGGCACTCGTCGCTCAGTAGCCGGGTCTGGCAGTCCATCAGGGCCATTATCCATCAGCAACATATAGCTATCTGGGCTATGAGTGAGCTCTACCCACGAGCGAACAACCCAGCCTTCATTGTCTGGATTGAAGCGATTGTTGTCGTCCCTGTGAATGGATCGCATGGCTTGTTCACGATCTTGGGGCTCCAGCTTGATAATGCGGACACGCCCAAAGTTGGCTCCCACTGATGACACATAGTTTTTCAGCGTTGGTGCGAGATCTGCATTTGATGTCCAGATGGCGTCTTTGTCTGTTTTTCCTTTATCCCAGAAACCACGGCAATCAAGTTCGCCATCTGCAGATGCGAGTGGTGCAAAGTTGGTATCACCACCACTCTTCCAATCGAAGTACTCAAGTGATTCCCATTCATGTTGAGGAACCGTGAAAGGTGCTGGCTTCAGTGGAACAAAACCTGTATCGGCAAGACAGTCGAGTCGAACATGGGGAGTGTGCAAAGGAATTGCAACGGACCAATGTTCCTGAGTGGGCCAGAAAGCAGTGCTCATACCTTTAGTGTACGTATGCGTAACGGCTTGAAGTGATCAAGGCGGCATGGTGGTTGTGCCACCAATGGGCACAAAACCATTACTGGGTGGGAGTAATAGCTTGGTGCCAGCCGACACACGATCCGGATTCTTGATTTTGTTCAACTCAACCAGAGCCGGAGCACTCAAATTGAACTTCTTTGCAATGGCGAACAATGACTCACCAGATTGCACCACATACTCAGTTGGAGTAAGAGTGGTTGTTGATTTAGGAACAGTTGTTGTTACGGCCTGACTATCTGACGGAGACTGAGAAGTTTTTGATCCACCGTCTGTCAACAAACCAGAGAGAATGGCAAGAACTGCAAAGGCACATGTGCTCCACAACAAATACATGTGAAGGCGGGTGCGAAGAAACATTGATGCCATGCTATGTCACTGTGGCAACAGTCCCATGTCGTCCACGTCGTGGACTTTCATACCACCGCTCTAACCTCATAGTCCGATGATTCCTGAGACCCGATCCTTCCCTGGCGCACGTCGACCAGACAGAACACGCCGACAAGACGTAGATGGGGTGGGTATTGCTGTCTACGAATGGGGCAAAGAGTCAGATCCCGTGGTGTTTTTTGTGCACGGTGGTTCAGATTTTGCTGGTACCTACGATGTTTTCGCCCCTTTATGTGCAGACGCAGGCTGGCGAGTAGTGGCCTGGGATCACCGAGGGCACGGAGATAGTGACCACGCAGCTCTCTACAGTTGGGACGCCGACATCCGAGATGCACTCTCAGTGATGTCGTCGGTGACAGATTCCCCAGCACCGGTAGTGGCCCACTCAAAAGGTGGTGCATTCATGATGCAGTTGATCGATGGCAGCCCTTATCGCGTATCGAAGATGGTGAATATCGATGGCATGCCGAGCAAACGAAGAATGCCAGATGTTCCCGATCATGATCAGTCACGACTACTTGCGGGAGAAATCGGATCTTGGCTTGATTACAGACACGAGGCACATTCAGCCGAGAGAAAACCCGGCACATTGGAAGACCTCGCGCGTCGGCGCGGAAAAATGAATCCGCGTTTATCAATTGAGTGGTTGGAATATCTCGTCACTATTGGGGCAAAACAAGATCACGACGGTTGGCGTTGGAAGTTAGACCCATCCATGAGATTCGGTGGCTTTGGTCCATGGAGACCAGAGTGGAGTGCTTTACGCATGGCATCACTACCTATTCCATTTCTCGGATTCATCGGAACTGTTGATGAGCCCATGGGTTGGGGGGCGAGAGAGCGAGACATTCGGCCGTGGCTACCAGCAGGTGGACATTTAGAAGTTCTTCAAGACATCGGACATTTCATTCACATTGAAGTTCCTGAAATCGTTGCGCCCAAAGTATTGGACTTCATCTCATGACCACTATCACTTTGCAACACAACAAAATTTCCCTTGCACTTCACCAGATACAAGGTGGCAGTGGTCGACCATTGCTTTTATTGCACGGTCTTGGAGAACACGGTCGCAATATGAGCAATATCAACCTGACATGGAATGGCCCTATCTGGGCACTTGATTTCACCGGACATGGAGAATCAACAGTTCCCCGTGGAGGTGGCTACTCCTCAGAAATCTTGATGGCCGATGTTGACATTGCCTTGCGCCAACTTGGCCCTTGCACTCTCCTCGGTAGAGGATTGGGTGCCTACGTTGCGTTTCTCACTGCAGGTGCTCGACCACAATTAGTACGCGGAGCTGTTTTGGTAGATGGTCCCGGACTCTCTGGCGGAGCCATTCACGCAACATCTACGGGAGAATTCACAGAACCTGGTCCTCGAGTAGGTACAGCCCCAGATCCATGGGCACTGTTTGAATTATCTCGCGATGCTCGACCACCCAACTACGCACTCACTTTTATTGGCCTCGCAAAAGCAGGGTCTGGTTTAGAAGATCCTGTAGCAGTGACATGCACAGTGAATCCCCCATGGGTTGAAGCAATCAGGGCTGAGGCTGGAGTGCTCACCGATATTACGGTGCAGGAAGCACTCGATATTTACGCAACTAATTAGATATTACGAATTACGTGTAGTCACCACAGTGGCAAGATCGAGTAGACGGGAATATGCATCTCCATTGAGTTGAGACTGATCAAGTGAAGAAATCGCTTGATCAGCCAGTTGGGAAATTCTTTGTTCCATCTGTTCTGCGGCCCCAGTTTCATGTACTACTGATTGAATCTGTGCGATATCGGAGGGCGTTAAGCCAGGAGAGCCAACTGTGTCTAAGACTTTTCTTTGATCGGAATTTGCTAATTCACATGCGAGAGCCAAGAGAGGTGTTGGCTTTCCTTCAATGAAATCTCCTCCCACAGGTTTGCCAGTTGAACTGGTATCACCGAAAGCACCCAACATGTCGTCTCGCATTTGAAAAGCATCTCCGAGAGGCAGGCCATACGCAGAGAACATGGGCAGAAGAGAGGTCCCGCAGGCTACATCTGCTGCAACCGCACCTACATGTAATGGACGTTCAATGGTGTACTTAGCGCTCTTGTACCGGCACACCAGTTCTGTGGCAATTTTGCTTCTCTCACGCTGAGCTGAACCCACGGTGTCGAGATATTGACCAATATTCATCTCTAACCGGAGTTCATTCCATAACACTCGTGCCTCACGTGACAATGAGAGTGCAAGTTGATCGGAGATCACATAAGTGATGTCACCAATCAGAATTGCGCTTCCCTCTCCAAAACGTCGAGATTCTCCTACCCATTTTTCATCCGAGTGTTGCCTTGCTGCTCTGTATTGAGTCGTCACTCTGTTTCGCCGAGTTGATGCATCGTCGATGACATCGTCATGAAATAATGCAAAAGCGTGTAGTAACTCAATTGCTGCACCTATGCGCAATGGTTCAACTGAATCTGGACTACCACCAGCACCTACCCAACCCCAGAAGGTGAACTGAGGACGAAGTCGCTTGCCTCCACCCAACACCAGCCCTTCTATCTCATCAAAAACAGTAGAAAGCAATGGAGACACGGAAACCCAGCGTGAGCGCTCCTCTGAAAGAGAGCGCGCTAATTCTGTATCTACACGCTCAATAATGGAATCTGGTGACGTCATTCGTCTTCTTCAATTTCAAATTCGTCGTCGAGTGTGTCGTCTTCAAAACCAAGCTCTGCCACCAAAGTATCGACAGTCATTTGAGCTGCGGCAATTCTCTCATTGCACCAGTTGATAAGAAAAGATGCGCGTTCAACCTTGGAAGCAAGAACGTCTACATCGATATTGTTGGAATCTAACTCTGAGAGAATTGTTTCCACTTCACGCATTGCATCTGCATAACCAGTGGGATCAACATTTGCTGTCTTTTTAGCTGCCATTAGGCCACTCCTTCTACCGTGCTTGTTATGACTCCATCAGCAACCGACGTGGTGACTGTTTGTCCCACCTTCAATTGTGATGTTGAGCGAACTATGTTTCCTGCACTATCTCGAGTAATGCTCCATCCTCTTGCCATAGTTGTCACAGGATCAAGAAGTCGAACTTCTGCCATATGCAGTGCCAGTTTTTGACTTTGCTTGTCTAATGCGATTCGAGGTCTGGTGCGTAAACGCTCAACCGCCAATGAAATTCGATTACGCGATCGATGCAATGATCCTTGAGTAAGGGAACGTAATTCACGCGCAGAATATGCAAGTTCACCAAGAAAGCTCTCCACGAGAGCAATGACTGCCTGGGCACAAGCAGTGGGAGTTTTATGTGAACTGTGAGCAATGAGGTCTGCAATGCTGGTGTCAATTTCATGCCCGATACCAGTGAACACCGGATGACTACATTGTGAAATTGCCAGGGCGATGGATTCTTCATCAAACACTGCAAGGTCACCTTTTGATCCACCACCTCGCATGATGAGGACCAAATCTAAATCTTGTCGCTGAGACAACGTTTTAATAGCCGCAACAATTTGTGGAGCAGCTGCATCACCTTGCACATTGACGTCAATCAGAAATACATGAAACCCAATTTCAGATTCTTCTAACTGTTTCATGGCGTCTATGTACCCGGCGGCTTGACTTGAAGACACAACCCCAAGGCGAAGCGGAACCAGTGGCACGGGAAGACGCTTATTTATTTTGTCTACCCCTTTTTCGATGAGAGCACGAAGCAAGGCTTCTCGTTTTGCTGCAATATCTCCCACTGTGAATTGAGTATCAACATCTTTAATAATGAGAGAGACCTCACCACGAGGGATATAGAAATCGATCTCGCAAAAAAACCTCACGCGAAGACCGTTTTTCATTTCAAGTCCGTGTTGCCCAAGTTTGGCTGTCACACGTTTTAGGTCACCGCTATTTGAAAAAAGCTTGACGTCTAACTTTGCCTTGTCTCTTCCTTCTCCCTCGATCAGAGAAAAGTAATGACCTGTTGCATGAGGCTGGGACTTCATTCCCTCAATCTCGCCCTCTAGCCACACTCCACCATCAAAAATGTCTTTGAGGGTTCTTTTTAATGTGGTGGAAAATTGAGTAACCGTGAATGCAGGAACTCCATTGATGAATTCAATTTCGGCGGCCATTGACTCCACTCTAGAGAGTGGATGTCTCTTCATTGAAAGATTCGCCGGCTCTTACCTGAGAGGCATACATGCCATTTAGTGCCATAAGTTCATCGTGGGTGCCTTGCTCAGCCACTAACCCATTATTGATCACAACAATCCTGTCTGCGTCACGAATAGTGGAGAGGCGATGCGCAATCACCAATGCGGTTCTGCCTGTCAATGCAGCATCTAAAGCTTCTTGTACCAGCGCCTCATTCTCGTTGTCTAAATGGCTGGTGGCTTCATCCAGAATCATGATTGCAGGGTTTTTCAACAACATTCGGGCGATCGCTAGTCGTTGCTTTTCTCCCCCAGAAAAGCGATATCCCCGCTCTCCTACCAAGGTGTCATAGCCATCGGGCAGAGCATCGATTGTGGAGTGAATGCGAGCCGCCTCACAAGCCGCAATCATCTCCTGCTCAGATGCTGAGGGCCTTGCATACAACAGATTTGAACGAATCGATTCATGAAAGAGATGAGGATCTTGCGAAACAACTCCGATTGCATCGTGCAAGGTATCGCCCGTGAGATCACGCACATCTATGCCGTCTATACGAACCGCTCCCGATGTCACGTCGTACAAACGAGGGACAAGAGTTGCCATCGTGCTCTTGCCTGAACCGCTGGCACCAACAACAGCAACAGTCTCTCCTGGAGCTACGTGCATTGAAATGCCCTTCAGAACATCTACATCGGGGTCACCAGCATGGCCACCTGGTGTCTCTAAAGATGCAACTGATACCTGCGACGCCGGTGGATATCTGAACACCACATTGTCAAACTCAATGTCACCGCGGGGATCAACAAGATCAACTGCACCAGGACGATCAAATATTGCTACCGGTGCATCTAGTACTTCAAAAACGCGATCAAAAGAAACAAAAGCGGTAACAACTTCTACTCGTGCATTCGTTAAACCAGTGAGAGGTTGATAAATACGTTGCACAAAAGCCGACATTGCAACCAGTGTTCCTGCAGTGATGTTGTTAGACACCACCAAGTGAGCACCGATTCCATAAATCGCAGCTGCTCCCATTGCGCCAACAAGCCCAAGTGCAACAAAAAATACACGACCATAGAGCGCTGATTTAATGCCAGTGTCTCGCACTCCTGCTGCACGCTTCGCAAAAGTGTTCACTTCTCTCTCACGGCGACCAAAAAGTTTGACCACCATTGCACCAGCAACATTGAATCTCTCAGCCATCTGAGTATTCATCTGCGCATTGAGTTCCATTTGCTGGTGAGCGATCGCACCAAGTTTTGCTCCCACTCGTTTAGCGGGGATGATGAATACGGGAAGAACAATCATGGACAACACTGTGAGTCGCCACTCCAAAGCCACCATGGCAATCAATGTTGTAATGAGCACCACAACATTGGAGACAACGCTTCCCAACGTGGAAGTCACCGCAGTTTGAGCCCCAACAACATCGGTATTGAGCCGACTAGTAAGTGCACCAGTTTGAGTACGAGTAAAGAAGGCAACTGGCATTCTCTGGACTTTGTCAAAGAGTGCAACCCTAAGGTCATAAATAAGACCCTCGCCAATTCGAGAACTCAACCACCGCTGCACAATCGCCAACACAGCATCGCCCATTGCTGCAATGACCAACACCACGGCCAAGGTTGTTATGAGACCCCTATTGCCTTCTGGTATCGCGGTGTCCAAGATTGCTCGAAATAGAAGAGGCGGCGCCAACGCCAGTCCGGCAGATACAAGAATTGCAAGGAGAAATCCGCTGATTTCCCATTTGTACGGTGAGGCAAATTGCCAGGCTCTTCTCAGCGATGAGCGGGTTACTCGTGCTCCCCTGACGGCATCTGCGTCACCTGGCAACAACATATGTGGACCCATTCGCACATCAACGATGCTACGGGCGAAACATACGCCTAGTGTCAATGATTGTGTTGCACCGCAAAATACCCCTCATTGCGCTTTTCCTGATTATCAGCGCATGTGGAGGAAGTACTTCTTCATCAGATTCAACTTTTGCTACTACTCCAAGCTCTCTTACACCCGCTACCGGTGGCACCATCAAATGGAAGTCCTGCACAACCGATGGCACTTCTTCCGATGAGTCAGACCTCAAATGTGCCAATTTGAAAGTTCCATATTCATACAGCGACCCAGGCAAGGGTGAATTCACACTCAAATTGGTGATGAGACCAGCAAACATCAAATCAGAGCGCATTGGTTCTCTCCTCGTGAACCCAGGTGGACCAGGATTTGGCGGATCTTTTATTCCAGAAAATGCAACGGGATACTTAAGTTCTGATCTTCTTGATCGATTCGATGTAGTGGGTTGGGATCCACGCGGTACCGGTGAATCAACACCTTATGTTGACTGTATTGACAACTACGACAAGTACTTCACTGCGGACCCATCACCCACCACGGACGAGCAGAAACAAAAACTAATCAATGACTCTCAGGCTTTTGACGATGCATGTCAAAAAGAAAGTGGAGACATTCTTCCTTATATATCCACTAATGCGACAGCAAGAGACATGGACACCATTCGTGCTGCCCTCGGAGAAGACAAAATCACTTACTTTGGTTTTTCTTATGGCAGTGAACTTGGTGCCACATGGGCAAGCATGTTTCCGTCCACAGTTCGTGCAGCTGCACTTGACGGAGCCGCCGACCCTACAGCTGATTACATCACTGGTGGATTGCAGCAGGCAAAGGGATTCGAAAATGAACTCACAAAGTTTCTCGCAGCATGTTCTGAAAATAAAAAATGTAAGTTTTTCAACAATGGTGATGCAGAAGGTGCATACGACAAATTGATGGAAGATTTAGACGCCACTCCTTTAGTGGTGTCTAAGAATCGTGCGCCAGTGAACACATCCATCATGATGACCGCAGTTTCTCAAGCCATGTACACCTCTACTCTTTGGCCAGATCTTGAAACTGCATTGGCCAATGCCCAAAAAGGAGACGGTTCAGGTCTGCTTGCGCTATACGACTCTTACTACCAAAGGAAATCAGACGGCACCTACGGCAACGAACTTGAAGCATTCTTGGCAATCTCATGTCTTGATGATCCCGGGCCAAAATCGGTGGAAGAAGTTGATTCCTTTCTCCCTGAATTTCAGAAAGTAGCCCCACGACTCGCAGATAGTTTTGCTGCTGGTTATTGGTGTGCACTTTGGCCGGCGAAACCAGACACACGCATTCAAATAACCGGAAAAGGTGCAGGACCCATCGTTGTGGTGGGAACAACTGGCGATGCTGCGACCCCATTAGCCAGTTCTCGCAAAATGGCTGACACTTTGGAAGATGGTCGACTCATTGTTGTTACCGATAATCGCCACACTGGCTATGGCTCAAATGAATGTGTCATCTCTGCGGTTGACGATTATCTGATCACCACGAAAGTGTCGTTTAAGGAAAAGGCCTGCTGACTTTCTGTTGGACAAGAAATCCAACTAGTTTTCTGACGTGACCGTTCCACATTCGCAACCAAATGTTGTTCTCATTAACTGTGATGACTTGGGTTACGGAGACTTGGGATGTTACGGATCACCTCTGAACAAAACGCCAGCGCTTGATCAGTTAGCGGCGGAAGGAATTCGTTTCACTTCCTTTTACATGGCATCACCGGTGTGTTCACCTTCACGTGGGGCACTACTCACTGGTTGTTATCCACCAAGAATTGGTTTTGGTTTATTTGATGGGTTTCCCGTTCTATTCCCTGGACAAGGAATTGGACTTCCACAAACTGAAATCAGTATTGCTCGTGTACTTTCCAATGCCGGCTACAGAACACAAATGATTGGAAAATGGCACTGCGGTGACCAAGACGGCTTTCTGCCCACCAATCACGGTTTCGATCATTACTTTGGTCTTCCCTATTCCAACGATATGGGCAGACAAACAAATCACCCTGAAGTTCTCGAACCTAATCCTCCACTTCCTTTGTTATTAGATGGCGAAGTCATTGAACAACAACCTGATCAAAGTTCTCTCACCGAGCGATATGTACAGGAAGCTGTGAGATTTATCAGAGAATCAAAAGATCAACCCTTCTTTCTCTACCTCGCGCACATGTATGTGCATGTACCTATTTATGTCAAAGAGGAATATGTACAGAATTCAGAAAATGGTGTCTACGGCGCAGCAGTGGAATCTATTGATTGGTCTACCAAAGTCATCATGCGGGAACTTGCACGGCTTGGTCTAGATGAAAACACAATTGTGATCTTCACAAGCGATAACGGTTCGCTAGCGGATAAGCCTATTTATGGAACCGATGTGCCAACGGGGGGTAGCAACCTTCCATTGCGCGGAACAAAAACCACTACGTGGGAAGGCGGACAACGAGTTCCTGCAATTGTTCGTTGGAAAGGAACAATTACTGAGGGATTGGTAAACGATCTCTTACTCACTGCGATGGACCTCTACCCCACGCTTGCCACATTATGCGGAGCAACAGTGCCATCTGACCGAAAACTTGATGGAAGAGACATCAGCGATATCTGGTTAGGTAGGTCTCAAAGTTCGCCTCATAACACTTTTGTCTATTACGCAGGAAACACTTTGGAAGCAATTCGTAATCATCAATGGAAGTTGCACTTTTCTAAAGGGAGACAAGACATCAACGAGCTCTACGACTTACAAAATGATGTTTCTGAATCTCACAATGTGTACGCACAGTTCCCTGAAGTGGTGGCGGAACTCACTGCAGCTGCTGATGTTTGGCGTGCAGAATTGGGAGATGCCCGTTTAAAAATGAAAGGGATTGGAGTGCGTCCCGTGGGCAGGGTGGAGAATCCACAACCACTCACTGCTTACGATCCCAATTACCCGTATTTCATGGCTGAATACGACCTCGACCATCGCGGGTGAGACCGATGGTATTTAGCTAAATCGGTCGCGAGCACTCTCGAAAAATGTCCTCATTTTCTTGGATTATGGTGACCTTATGAAGCGCTCAGCACCACGTCGCACATTCACAGTTGTTCTTGTCGCATTGATGCTCATCCAAGGCTCAGCTTTTGCATCACATAATTTGGTACACGCAGCAACATGGGCTCCTGCTCCAAAGCCTGACAACTTTGTCCCGGCATGGCATCCAATTTGCACAACAGACACTCAACTTGACTGCTTAGAGTCAATTGGTGCCTACATCAATGGTTCTCTCGTTAAAGGAACAGCGACGGGAAGAGTAGAGAACAACTCATTCAACAGCTCTGTGATACCTGAATGGAAAATTCCCGGCCTAGTCAACGAGGACGGCAGGGACTTGGTTCAAACTCAATTGCGTTCACGTCAATTACCTGGCGGACAAATTGGAATGTCCATTGAAATGTATGTGTCATCCCAAGATGGATACAGACCAAAGTGGGAAAGCGCTCGAACAGACTGCACTTACAAAAATGCTCAAGGAGATTGCTTCAGATTTGGAAATCCTCAATCAGGAGTGAAATATGAAGCCACATTTAGATCAAGTTGGATTTTGCCAAACATAGTCAGTGGCAGCTTGGAAGAAGCGAGTGCGAAAGTCGAGAGGTTGTCTCAATCTGGTGCTTCTCGTGTCACTGTCTCTGGAATTCCTATGACATATCTCCTCCGTGACAACGCCCTGGCCGGCCAGAAGGATGAGGCTGCATTGGCTCTTCTCAAATGGTTCCGCTTTGACGTCACAGACGGACGATTCTTGCCTCGTCAATGGGAATGCCTAGACGCGGAACCACCATTGATTTTTGGAAATGGTGTGGGAGGAGGCTCGGCTCCCACTTTCAATAACGGACTTCTTGATTTCAATGTGAGCAGTCCCCACTTTGAGCCGAACGGAACCACAAAGTTCATTGGTTCTTACAACGCCACAATTCCAACGGCAACCGCAGAATGTATGTGGAAGTCAAAAATCAGTCAGTCTCAACAACTTGCTGTGAATATTTTTGAGACAGAGACTGGTGTTGCCCAAACAACAACAACGTCTGTTGACGTCTCTGCAGATTTCGTAAAGATCAAGTCAAACGGATTTACCTACTCCAACAAAACAGTTCGAGTGACTTCTGGGCCATCAAAACCGACAGGGGTGAAGTCAAAGGTAGGTAAAGGTTCCGTGAAAGTCACTTTCAAACGTGTCAAAGGACTCTCGTATTCTGTAATTGCCACAAAAGGTCTTGCAAAAAAGAAGCTGAAGTGTCAATCATCCACTTCCACCGTCACATGTACTGCGACAAAACTGACCAAGGGCACTTGGACTATCGCGATTACTCCGAAAAAGAACTCCATTACCGGAGTAATCGCATCTACAAAAGCTCGGGTGAAATAAAAACGACCCAGCCGAAGCTGGGTCGCATGGCGGAAGAGGTGGGATTTGAACCCACGGTGGCTTGCACCACAACGGTTTTCGAGACCGTCCTATTCGGCCGCTCTAGCACTCTTCCGTCAAAAGACGCTATCGGCGAGACCTACAGACTGGCATCATGCGTCATGATCAGATTGCGATAACGACGTAAAAGGACTCCATAGAGAAGGAATGCAATCGCAAAAAGTGCCACGTCTGATTGAGGTCCTGTACGCGGAAGAACATCTGACTTTTTCTGTACATCAACAGATGTAGTTGTTAATTGGGCAGGTGAAGTTGTTGAAGTGGTGGGCACTGGACTCACAGTGACGGAAACTGCGGACGATGCGGAGGATGCATACGTGGAATCACCCGCATACTCTGCCGTAAGCGAATGACTACCTTCTGCCAAATTGCTGACTGAAATATTGCATGTTCCTCCCGACAATGTGCAGGTGCCCAAAGAAGTTGCGCCGTTCTTGAATGTGATAGTTCCGGTTGCTTGAGAAGAATTGAGAGTTGAAGTGAGAACTATTGAAGAACCATAAGTTGGGGTTACATTGCTCACAGTTAGTGTGTTGGTATTCGATAACGCTGTAACCGTGTATGAACTTGCACTCGAAGAAGAAGATCCATAAGTGGAACTTCCTCCATATTCTGCAGTGAGCGAATGACTACCCACGGCCAAATTGCTGACTGAAATATTGCATGTTCCTCCCGACAATGTG
>JALRGJ010000301.1 GCA_023253435.1 Ilumatobacteraceae bacterium
GGCATGTTTATTTCAGCCACTGCTGCACTTGGAACCTTCTATGAGGAAGCACAAGAAATTTTCGATGCGGACACATTCGACAAGCAAGTGCTCCGTCTCGTTGCAAAGGTTCCCACCATTGCAGCCATGTGCTACCGATTCAGCCAGGGCCTTCCATTCGTCATGCCAAATAACTCACTTTCGTACGGTGAGAACTTCTTGAACATGATGTTCAAGATTGGCGATGACTACAAGGTGCACCCAACTCTTGCGCGCGCCATGGACATCTTGTTCATCCTGCATGCAGACCACGAGCAGAACTGCGGTACTACCGCAATGCGAGTTGTTAGCTCGGCAAATTCAGATCCATACCCCGCAACCGCAGCCGCGGCCGCAGCTTTGTATGGCCCACTTCACGGTGGCGCCAATGAAGCTGTTGTTCGCATGCTGACAGAGATTGGCGACGTCAAGAACGTGCCAGCGTTCATTGAAAGCGTGAAGGCTGGCGAAGGTCGCTTGATGGGCTTTGGGCA
>JALRGJ010000302.1 GCA_023253435.1 Ilumatobacteraceae bacterium
CTTCGACTGACGGGCCTTCGGCGCCATGCGCACCCACTCGAGTTCGCGCTGCAACGTGCGCTTGCGCGCATCGTTCGCCTTCTCTTCGCGACCGAGACGTTCTTGTTTCTGCTCCAACCAACTCGAGTAGTTGCCGGAGAACGGAATGCCACGACCGCGGTCGAGTTCCAAGATCCACTTCGCCACGTTGTCGAGGAAGTAGCGGTCGTGCGTGATCGCCACGACGGTGCCGGGGTAGTCCTGCAAGAAGCGCTCCAACCAGTCGACGCTCTCGGCGTCGAGGTGGTTCGTCGGCTCGTCCAACAACAACAGGTCGGGTCGCGACAACAACAAGCGACACAGCGCGACGCGGCGTCGTTCACCACCCGAGAGTTTCGTGACGTCTGCGTCGTTCGGCGGGCAGCGCAGCGCATCCATGGCGATCTCGACGTTCCGGTCGAGGCTCCATGCATCTGCGGCGGCGATCTTGTCCTCGAGTTCGGCCTGCAACACCCCGACCTTGTCGTAGT
>JALRGJ010000303.1 GCA_023253435.1 Ilumatobacteraceae bacterium
ACCGGCTGACGCAGCGCCGGAACGCTGCGTTTGACATAAAGCCCCTGCGCGACCTGCTCGTAGCGATCGAGCGCCGGCATATCGGCGACGGCGACATCCCATAAGGCGCCATGAACGTTCATGCGGGGATCGGGAACGATGGTGGCGTAGCCCGAGGGCATCAGCGCAAACCGCCAGCGGGCCAGCCGCGCCGAGCCCAGCAGCCGCGCGCGGGGACAGCGGCGCGACATGGCGTCGGCGTCCATGTTCGAGCCATAGGCGAAATACAGGGGCACGGCTTTCCTCTCGCACAACGCGACGCGATGCTATATCACGACGCAATCGGAAGGGTGGCCGAGTGGTTTAAGGCAGCGGTCTTGAAAACCGCCGTGGGGGCAACTCCACCGTGGGTTCGAATCCCACCTCTTCCGCCAGTCTCTAATTTCAAACCCGGGACGGGGCGGCAACAACGCCGGAAAACCCTGTTATTTCCGAAGGGTTTGCGACAGGCCCCCGAACCCCTCAGACT
>JALRGJ010000304.1 GCA_023253435.1 Ilumatobacteraceae bacterium
GGGGTCGGTGAGCAGTTTGCGCGCTGCAAGCCCTGAACCAACATCTTGTGCATCAACACTGCGAGCAACACCTTTTGGATATCGAATGACTACTGGCCCTTCATTGGTAAGAGCAACAGCATCGCGAAGCATTTGCTGTACTTCCTGCGTGCTTGATGGTGCAAGCACGCGCATGCCAGGAACTTTCGAGAGCATCGCCATGTCGTAAATGCCGTGGTGACTTGGGCCGTCATCGCCAGTAATGCCTGCGCGGTCTAGACAGAAAATGACGGGCAAGCGATGGAGCGCGACGTCATATACCACTTGATCCCATGCGCGATTCAGGAAGGTGGAATACAAGGCAACGACGGGGCGCATGCCACCCATTGCCATTCCTGCTGCTGCGGTCACTGCATGTTGTTCGGCAATACCTACGTCAAAAAAGCGATCGGGAAATTTTTCTTGAAACTCAATGAGCCCGGTTGGTCCTGGCATTGCTGCCGTAATTGCAACAATTCGTAAGTCTTGC
>JALRGJ010000305.1 GCA_023253435.1 Ilumatobacteraceae bacterium
AACCACATACACACAAAAACACACACAGGTGCTGTGACAAAGATACTGAGACTCACACACACAGACACTCACTGTCTGTCTCTGTCACACACACACTACCCTGACCAAAAAAACTCAAAACTTGGACACACACACACACACTCTCTCTCTGTCTTTCTCTCTGTCCCAAGATGCCAAGTCTCACACATGATATGACAAAAAACACAACCACACAAAATTGACTCACAAATAATGAAAGAACCCTCTCTCTCTCTCTCTCTCTCTCTCTCTCTCTCTCTCTCTCTCTCTCAGCTCTCTCTCTCTCTCACTCTCTCACTCTCTCTCTCTCCTTGTATCCCTCAGCATGTCTGTCTCTCTGTTTGCCTTCCTGCCTCCCTGTCTCTGTTTGACGGTCTGTTTCAATCTCAGTCTTTGTATGTCTCTGTCACTCTCTGTCATTGTGTCTCTCTGTCTCTCTGTGCCTCTCTGTCTCTCCCTGTCTTTCAATCTGTGTCCCTGTCTGTCT
>JALRGJ010000031.1 GCA_023253435.1 Ilumatobacteraceae bacterium
CAACTATTTCGAGGCGCAGGCGTTTTGCTTGCTGATTCACCAGAAAGTCCCGCAACATTGCGTGAACGTGTCACGTCGCCGAACGGAACAACAGCTGCAGGACTGGCTCAATTCGAGGCTGCTGGACTTCGTGAAATCGTGAACAAAGTAGTGCGGGCGGCGGCTGCACGAAGCGAGGAATTAGGCAAATAGACCCGCAAAAATTCTGCCGATGGATTTGTGAATTTCGCCAAGGCTCGGTGTAGTGTTTGTGACACAGGTCACCGGAGACGGGTTAACTGGATCCGGGAGTCGCGCTCAGCAATGAGCAGCGCCGAAAGGGCTGGTGCCGTCGGGGGGTTGGCACCGGCCCTTTTCGTTTCTTCCGAACAGATTGCATTCATGCATCACCTCATATCGGTAATAGCGTGACCACATGCGTCATCACGTCTCACTACTCACTGATTACGGGTGGACCGATGAATTTGTTGGCGTTGTAAAAAGTGTGATTGCAGACATTGCTCCTCATGTGCGAATCACAGATCTCACACATGGTGTTCCACCCTTTGATGTTCGTGCAGGTTCTCTTGCGTTGGCGCGTGCAGTGCAATATGTACCTGCTGGCGTGATCATGGCTGTAGTTGATCCAGGTGTTGGCTCTTCTCGTCGAGCAATAGCTGTTGAAGTACAAGGCGGCGAGGGAATTTTTCTCGGGCCAGATAACGGTTTACTTGCTCCGGCAGTTGCTATGGCGGGAGGAGCTGACCGCGCTTTTGAGTTGAGCAATACGGAACTTCATTTTTCTGCTCCGGGTACAACGTTTGCCGGAAGAGATATTTTTGCACCAGTTGCAGCATTTTTGTGCAATGGAGGATCACTTGAAGAAGTTGGTCAAGAAATTGATACGGCTTCTGTGATGCCAGGTTTGGTACCACTCCCGTCCACAGATAGTCATGAGACTTATGGAGAGGGAATGAAGTGTGAAGTGACATGGGTTGACACGTATGGCAACTGCCAACTCAATGTTGGACCAGATGACATCTCATCACTTGGCCCTGTTGTACGAGTAGTCATAGATGACGATGTACGTAGTGCATCTGTGGTTTCCCATTTTGCAGAAATCACAGATGGCGCCGTTGGAGCGGTGGTTGATTCTTACGGGATGATCACTCTTGCGGTGGATAGAGGTTCAGCTGCACACTTGCTCAAACTTGAGGCGGGAGATGCTGTTGCCCTATATGGCGGAAATAGCGATCCTGTGGCAACTCCCATCAATTTGAGAACTGAGAAGTAAGGTTCGAATATGCGTCCGGCTACAACATTGACCATCGCCCTTCTTTTGGGCATCATCATGGGTGCAGCAATCATCAATATCTTGATGCTCAAGTAAGAGAGAATTTGGAGAGGAAAACATCATGAATATTTCCTCAATTATCGACAATCACCCCGACACTTCTGTTGCAATCATCAGTCGTGGGAGAGAAACCACATACGGCCAATTGCGAGATCAAGTAGCTGCAATGCGAGGCAGTCTGCAAAAACTTGGAGTTGAAAAGGGCGATGTTGTTGCTTTGCTCTGTGGCAACAGTAGGTATTTCGTCGTTTCGTACTTGGCAGCTGTAGGAATTGGGGCAATTGTTTCGCCGCTCAACCCCACAAGTCCTGCTCCTGAGATTGAAAAAGAACTCACAGTTGTTACCCCTGTAGCCGTCGTGCTGGAGCCAGTGGCAACTGCTGCTTGGAACCTCATTCCGTCTATTACTCGTGATGCGGTTCGAATTGTGATTACCACGGAGGGAAATGAAGTTGAGGGTTCACTTACTATTGATGAACTTCTCCATGGTGATCCTGTCCCGCGGATTGAAGTAGAGGCATCGCACCCAGCTGTATACATGTTCACTAGCGGTACTGCAGGTTCTCCAAAAGCAGCAGTTCTCACGCACAACAATCTTTTGACCAATATCCATCAGGCAGATGTTGCTGAACATATTTTGCCTACAGATGTTGTCTTTGGTGTTCTTCCTTTGTTCCACATCTTTGGTTTAAATGTGATCTTGGGAACCACATTTGCTGGAGGTGGTTCTGTTGTTTTGGTGCAGCGGTTTGATCCCATTGCCACTATTGAAACAATTGCTGAACGCGGAATAACCATCATGGTGGGTGCTCCCACAATGTGGATGGCTCTTGCTCAGTTAGATCATCCAACCCCGCATTCGTTTAAAGGTGTGCGTTTGGCATTGTCTGGCGCCGCAAAATTGCCAGAACAAGTCAGTCACTCTTTAAGTGCTCGTTTTGGAATTCAGGTGCAAGAGGGATACGGACTCACTGAAGCATCACCACTTGTCACGATGTCGATAGGAATGGCTTGGACGCCGGGCTCTATCGGAAGACCTGTACCAGGAATCGAACTTCGCATAGTTGATGAAAATGGTGGCGATGTTCTTCGCGGAGACAGCGGAGAAATTTGGATCCGTGGAGAAAATATTTTTGCCGGCTATCTCAACGATCCAGAAGCCACAGCTCGAGTCATTACTCGCGACGGTTGGCTAAAAACTGGCGACATCGCAGTAGTGGACGAAGACGGTCAGCTGTACATGGTGGACAGAGCAAAAGATCTGATCATTGTTTCTGGTTTTAATGTTTTCCCAGCTGAAGTAGAAGGCATCCTTGCATCGCACCCGGATATTTCCGAAGTAGCAGTTGTAGGAACTCCTCACCCACATACTGGTGAGGCGGTTCGTGCTTATGTTGTATCTCGTCAGGGTGTTCATCTCGACGAAGACGCAATCATCGATTACTGCCGAACCAAACTGGCCAGATACAAGTGCCCATCCAAGATTTTGTTTGTTGACTCCCTGCCAAAGAATTTGTCGGGCAAGGTGCAGCGTTACGCTCTGCGTTAACGGCGTTTGGTTGCGTTGCTGGCAACAAGAAATCCAATAAACAAAACAACTATTCCTGCCAACAATGTGATGGCAAAAGATCTATCTGCACCAAGTCGGGCAGAAAAAGTTCCGCTTGCGGAAAGAATTGCTGCGCCGGCAGCAATGAAAACATTTCCTAGTGCTAACAGGCGCGGAGACATCACATTACGAACAGCGGCGGTAGTCACGGCCGGCGTTGCCCCTCGGAGAACACGCCACGCAGACCACGCCGCTCCACCAAAAATGATGAGTGCCGGGATTGACGACCCGACTGCAGCCAATATGCGAGGCAGTGCATCGAAATGCTCACTGCCCTTTGGAAGAGTTGTGGGGTTAATCGTTCCGTGAAGTGGGCTTGTTGCAATGACACCCAATGCAAAGCCGGTGAAGACAAGTAGTGATCGCATCACAGCGTTTCCTATCTTTTCGCCGGCCAAGAGGTACACCGTTCCCAGCCCCAGCCAAGGAACATTGACAATTGCTCCAAAGGCAAAAAACATTCGGAATGAGGCTGAACTCCAACCGCGCGCCTCAGCCCACCACAAACTGAGCGAGGCGATTGCGAAGAGCACCATGGCGATTGTCCATGCCAATTCGTGTGGTCGGCGGCGTCGTAACCAGCGATCCCAGGTGCTGAGACCAAAGGCAATGGCAACAATTGCCGAGGAGGCAGCCAGAGCAGTGTTGAACGTCACGCCCATTGAGGCTAGGCGGAGGCGAACGGACTTCGTGAATGCGTGCACTAGGCAATAGCGTGTGGGTGATGTCGGATACCCCCCGCCGCAAAATTCCCGAGGCTGCACTCGGTCGTCTGCCCATTTATTTGCGCATTCTCACAGACCTCATTGTTAATGAGACATCTCAAGTTTCTTCTGAGCAACTTGCAGATTTAGCGGCAGTCAATGCCGCCAAGGTGCGCAAAGATCTTTCTTACTTGGGCACATATGGCACACGCGGGGTTGGCTACGACGTGCAATATCTCACTTATCAAATTCAACGTGAACTTGGTCTTAATCAATCATGGCCAGTTGTCATTGTTGGTGCCGGAAACCTGGGACAAGCACTTGCCAATTTCTCTGGTATCACAGAACGCGGATTCCACGTAGTGGGCATTGTCGATAAAGACACGTCAAAGCTGGAAACTGTGGTGGGTGGAGTTCGAGTCAAGCATGCTGATGAGTTGTCACAGATTGTTCAATCAAAAAATGTAAGTATTGGCATCATCGCTACTCCGGCTGATCACGCACAAGACGCTGCCGATTCATTAGTAAAAGCTGGTGTTGGTTCCATTATGAACTTTGCGCCGATTGTGTTGAATGTTCCTGCAGGAGTGAACGTTCGAAAAGTGGATCTCGCACTTGAATTACAAATACTGAGTTACTACGAGCAATGCCGTCATGAGGGCCGTGGAATTGGATCAACTGGTGACCATTCCGATTCAGTGAGTGCCTAAACCACCATGTCCATTGTTGTCATTGGGGTAAATCACCGAACAAGCCCGGTGAAGCTTCTCGAGAAGTTAACGATTACTGAATCTTCAATTCCCCGAGCTCTTGCGCATCTCACTGGGCTGAGTGATATTCGTGAAGCTGTGGTTCTTTCTACCTGTAATCGCACTGAGGTGTATGCAGTGGTGGAGCGTTTCCATAATGCGTACACAGACATCACTCAGTTTTTGTGCAACGTCAGTGGATTACCAGAACATGAGATCGCGCCACATTTGTACAGTCAGCATGAAGACGATGCAGTGTCTCATCTCTTTGGAGTTGCTGCAGGTTTAGATTCTGCGGTTCTTGGGGAGACTGAAATAGTTGGGCAAGTGCGTGACGCATGGGAAACAGCAATGGATGAAGGGTCTTCAAGAAGCACTCTCAACTTGTTATTCCGATACGCGCTTGAAGTAGGTAAGCGTGCCCGAACTGAAACAGGGATTAGTAGGTCAACAGCTTCTGTCTCACATGCGGCAGTGGAGATGGCAGAAGACATATTGGGCTCGTTGTCTGGTAAGCGAGTGCTTGTTGTTGGTGCTGGCGAAATGGGAGAAGGTGTGGCAACTGCGTTGTCACGTGAGGGTGCTTCACAGATCACGGTTATTAATCGCACTGCATCGCGTGGCGAAGCTCTCGCTGAAAAAGTGGGAGCTCGTGTTTCTAATTTTGCTCATTTAGAGACGGAGATTTCTAGTGCCGATGTGGTTGTTGCGTGCACTGGAGCAGGAACTCCTGTGATTACACATGAACTAGTGGAGAGTGCTCGAAGCGGAATTACTGCACCAATTTTGTTTGTTGATATTGCTCTCCCAAGAGATGTAGAGGCATCAGTCAACGATCTACCTGGAGTGACCTTACGAGACCTCGATCACCTCAGTGAATGGGCTCAACGAGGTCTGGAACAACGAGAGTCAGAGGTCATTCAAGTGCGCGGAATCATTGCTGAAGAACTTCAGCGTTTTGACAGCGATCAAACTCAGCGTCAAGCCGCACCACTTGTTGCTCAGTTGCGAGAAGTTGTAGAGAGCATCAGATTGGCAGAACTAGAGCGATTTAGTTCAAAGGTGTCTGAAATGACTGATGAGCAGCAGAGCATTGTGGATTCGGTGACAAAGGCCATTGTTGCCAAGGTCTTGCACAGTCCATCCGTGAGTCTCCGTGAGGCTGCTGGCACCCCACAGGGTGAGCGATTGGCAGCAGCGGTTCGAGATTTGTTTAATCTCGATTAACACATATGTCCACATTCAGAATTGCCACACGCTCAAGCGCTCAGGCTCGCGCACAGTCTGAGTTTGTTGGGACGCTCCTTGAGAAGGTGTGTGGAGCATCTATTGAATATGTGTATGTAGATACACAAGGCGATCTCAATGCCACCACACCGCTGCATCAAATGGGTGGTCAAGGTGTGTTTGTGAAAGAAGTGCAGAGAGCAGTTCTCGATGGTCGGGCTGATCTTGCAGTTCACTCCGCAAAAGATCTTCCCTCACAAGTCGCAGACGGGCTCACAATTGGTGCCGTAGGGGAGCGACGCACACCAAATGATTGTTTAGTGGGAAATAAATTGTCATCTCTTGCTTCCGGTGCAACTGTTGCAACCGGTTCAGTCCGTCGTCGTGCGCAGTTGCAACAACTACGACCAGATCTCAACTTTGTGGATCTTCGGGGCAATATCCAAACACGTCTCTCTCGCATTCCTGAGAATGGGGCAATTGTGATGGCTGTTGCTGCGTTAGAAATTCTTGGGCTGAATGATCGCATCGCTGAAGTATTAGATATTGAGACTGCAGTACCAATGGTGGGTCAAGGGTCTGTTGCCATTGAATGTAGAACTGATGATGAAACGGCACTGTCAGCGCTCAGTCAAATTGATCATTCCGCCAGCAGACGCGCAGTTGAAGCTGAACGAGCATTTCTCGCCGAGCTTGGGGCAGGTTGTTCAATGCCAGTAGCTGCACATCTTTCTTCTCAAGGTGTATTTCATGCATTTATGGCATCTGAGGACGGAATAAGTTGCGTACAAATTGAAGGTGTCATTGGTGATTCCGATGATCATCGAGTGATTGGTGCAGCAACAGCAGCAGAATGCAGACAACGTCTGCAACAGACCAACGAGTCCTGAAATGACAAGTTCGCTTAACGGACGATCAGTTGTGATTACTCGTTCAATTTCGCAAAACGAATCTTTTCGCCGATTGCTTGAAGCTCGAGGGGCAACAGTGTTGGAGGTTCCTCTCATTGCAATCGCCGAACCAGACGATGAAGGACGAGAACGAGACGAAGTTCTTCAGAGGTTTAGTGACTTTGATTGGCTCATTGTTACTTCGCCTAACGGAGCTGAACGGGTGGTTCCGTTCCTTGCTGCATCAAAAGCTGCTGGTGATGTTGAGACGTATCCACAATTTGCAGCAGTAGGTGAGGCAACTGCACGCACGCTTGACACCACCGTGGCCCTGGTTGCCAATCCAGCACGTGCAGAAGTTTTGGCGGCCATGTTCCCTGAAGGCTCGGGGACAGTCCTTCTCGTGCAAGGCAATTTGGCAGACAATGTTTTAGAACAATCACTCTCTGCAAAAGGTTGGACGGTCACCAAAGTTGTGGCGTATCAAACGGTTCAATTACGGGCATCGGCAGAAATGATCTCTCCAGCGTCGAAAGCCGATGTTTTATTTTTTGCTTCTGGCAGTGCCGTCACTGCGTGGGCGGACTCTTTTGGTACATCCACGCCGCCCGTTACGGTGGCTATTGGCCCCTCTACGGCAAAGGTGGCCTCGGCTCTAGGCATTGATATTGCTGGGGTCTCGCCTGATCAAAGTTTGGAATCCATGATTTTGACCGCCGAGAGGTTGCTAGAACGCCTCTAGCCTTGTGGGGTGACCTTCCCCGTTTCACGTCCCCGCCGACTCCGCACCTCACCGGCCATGCGCGAACTTGTGGCGGAAACTCGTCTCCACGTTTCAGATCTTGTTGCTCCACTATTTGTTCGAGAAGCCATCAGTACTCCACAACCCATTGCGTCTCTTCCCGGGGTCGTGCAGCACACAGTTGAATCTTTGGTGCAGGAAGTTAGGGAACTTCGTGATCTTGGAGTGAAAGCCATCATCTTGTTCGGAGTTCCTGCAACGAAAGACGACATTGGATCTGGTGCCTTTGATCCAAACGGAATTGCTCAAGTTGCTTTGCGTGCACTTCGCGAGGCCGTAGGAGACGACATTGTGATCATGGCTGATCTGTGTGTAGACGAGTACACCTCACACGGACACTGTGGGATAGTCGACTCTCACGGAGATGTAGACAACGACGCAACTGTAGAGATTTATTGCAAAGCTGCGGTTGCTCAAGCACGTGCGGGTGCTCATGTTGTGGCACCTAGCGGGATGATGGATGGTCAAGTGGCTGCAATTCGGTCAGCGCTTGATGAGGCTGGATACGAGAACGTGGCAATCATGGCGTATTCAGCAAAATATGCATCTGCTTTATACGGGCCGTTTCGTGATGCAGTAGATGTACAAATCATTGGCGGTGGAGACCGAAAGGGATACCAACAAGATTGGCGCAATGCAAGAGAATCGATGCGTGAAGTGTTTGAAGACATAGAGCAAGGTGCTGACATTGTGATGGTGAAACCAGCTCTTGCGTATCTTGATGTCATTGGTCAAGTCCGAGCATCAGTTGATCACCCAGTTGCTGCGTATCACGTCAGTGGTGAATATTCCATGATCAAAGCTGCTGCTGAAAAAGGTTGGATTGATCACGATGCAGTGGCCTTAGAACATCTCACCGCAATTAAGCGCGCTGGCGCGGACATCATTCTTACGTATCTCACGCGTTGGTTCGCTGAGTATTCACGCTTGGCTTAGACAGGACCCCAACATGACCGGAACAATTCCTTTCTGTGACGCTTCCACCTGTGTGGCAAAAGGTTGCCAACCCACTCTGTGTAAGGGTGCTGGAATTCCTTCAAATGAAGAAATGTTTCAACGTTCCGCACGTTCTATTCCCGGTGGAGTGAACTCATCAATTCGTGCGTTCAAGTCTGTTGGTGGAACTCCATACATTGTTGCTCGCGCAGAGGGTGCGCGAGTGTGGGATGTTGAGAGCAATGAACTCATCGACCTTGTACAAAGTTACGGTGCAGTCATTTTGGGCCATGCACATCCCAAAGTCACAGCAGCTATTCGTGATGCGGCAGGGGATGGAACATCGTATGGAGCGCCAACTCCTCGAGAGATGAAGTTGGCTGAAGCAATTAGCGAACGTGTGCCTTCATGTGAACGTGTTCGCTTCATGAACAGCGGTACTGAATCAACAAGCACTGCAGTTCGTTTAGCACGAGGTGCGACTGGGCGGAAAAGAATTGTCACTTTCCACGGAAACTTTCACGGGGCAACAGATGCATTGTTGGCCGCAGGTGGAAGTGGTTTGGCAACACTTGGACTACCAGGCACAGCAGGTGTGCCAGAAGAAGCGGTAGCAAACACGTGGGTGTTGCCGTACAACGTTGTTCCACAATTGGACAACGATGTTGCGGCCGTATTTGTGGAACCAGTTGCAGCAAACATGGGAGTTGTTGCTCCAGCGCCTGGTTTTCTGGAAGGTCTGCGTGCTGAGTGCGACAGAGTTGGTGCACTCTTAGTTTTTGACGAAGTGATTACGGGATTCCGGTTAGGCCTCGGTGGCGCCCAAGCAAAGTACGACGTACGCCCGGATCTCACATGCTTTGGAAAGGTGATTGGTGGCGGTCTTCCCATCGGTGCACTCGGTGGGCGAAAAGACATCATGGAAAATTTGACACCCCTTGGCTCTGTTTTTCATGCAGGAACTTTGGCGGGTAATCCAATTGCCACAGCTGCAGGACTTGCTGCATTAAATGAACTCACTCCAGATGTGTATATGGAATTGCTTGCAAGAGCACGAGCGTTGTCTGCCATGTTGCGGGATGCATGTAGTTCTGAAGGAATTCATGCTCAGTTCCCTGTTGTAGGAACTCTGGTGGGTATGCATTTTGGCAATTCACTACACGATGCTCCAACAAACTTTGAAGAAGCCAAAACTACAGATGAAGAACTTTTCAAAAAGGTGTTTCATGGCGTGCTGAAAGCTGGGGTCGCCCTTCCACCAGGTGCATATGAAGCGTTATTTGTAGGTCTTGCCCATACAGATGAACTAATGCAACAGCTTGCAGAGCGGGTTGCAAAAGGCCTGCGAGGTATCGCAGTTTGAGATCTTCTCGATTTCAATCACGCACAATGTGGGTTGCAATGGCAACAGCAACATTGATTTTTCCTTCATGCGGAAACGACAATGTTGTCCCTACGTCAACTCGTCATCGAATCGATGTAGTTGCAAGCGTGAATTCGATCAGCGTAGATACCAATTGGTCTCAAGAGGGGAGCGTGACTAGTGGGGGAGCGATGAGGCTTTCTCTTGATGATTTGCGCACTGTGACCATTGCAGAAGGAACCATGGTGGATGACTATTCGGTGATGGCGTCATGCACTGACTTCTCTGCGCCCAATGCATGTGTGTTACTCGCAGACATGTTGGGCGATGCAATCATTTGGTATGCGCTGGTACCAGCAGACAAAGTGTCTGGTCAACAGTTTCTTACTTTGCCTGGTCTTGTTGATATGCAAGACAACGGCAACGAAGGAATTTTGCGTAACGGTTGGGTTGTGAAGTTGGCATCGCCAGTCAAAAGAGAATGTGGCGACACTGATACATCTCACCTAAGAGATTTCATTACGCGCTTTCCTGATGCACTAAGTACATCGGTGATGAATTTGACCACAGACAATGTGGCCACAGTGAGATGTAAAAACGGTTAGGAAACTGAATTACTTTTTGATGCTGGCGCGAGCCTTTGTGCCTACAAGACCCGGCTTTGACTCAAGAGCAGTGAAGTCTTTGTCGATGCTGTCAAATGTTGATGAGCCAGCTTCTAATGCAGCAAAGATTGGTGACTCTGGTGAGCACCAGTCTTCGTATTCCGCTGCGTACTCCTCACTCGCTGGGTCTGCACCTCCGAGCACATAACGCTCGTGACACACCACGGCAAGAATTTGTGCGTCGGTGAGTCCACCGCCAGCCATTGCTCCCTGCATTGGCATTGGGTTTCCGTTGTACGAGAGTGGTGCGTGTGCTCCACCTTCACGGTTGGGATCGCCGTAGGTGGCAAGACCTTCTTTGACGTAACCCTGGCTACCGGTGTACACAAAATTGAGCATGTCCTCAATGTGAGGGAATGTCTTGAGAACTTCACCTTGGTAGAG
>JALRGJ010000032.1:0-295 GCA_023253435.1 Ilumatobacteraceae bacterium
ATCACAACTTTTCGTTGAGCTCGAATGGAAAACCGAAGACCCAAGGCACACATGGCAATAGGTGGAACCGATTTCCCAATTGCATCCATGACGCTGTACACGCCGTCTGGAATGTTGAGAAAACGCACAGGAATACTCACTAACAATCCAATAAATGGACCAAAACACAGTATCCGTAGAGTGATCGGCCTCCAGCCAACTTCACCAGAACCAAAATGTCCTGCAATGACAGCGCCATAGGTGGCGAGAGCGAGAAAGGTTCCTAACTGGTCATAGGCAATTGCACCAGAAACAT
>JALRGJ010000032.1:305-10504 GCA_023253435.1 Ilumatobacteraceae bacterium
AAACCCTCCACCATCCCGATTCCCAAAAAACTTGTGTTGCCCAGAACTCCTATGAGCAATAGAGCACCGGTTGTTGAATCAGACCATTGAAAAAGTCGAGACGCGAGAAGCACCAAAAGCGCTGAAGAAATCATGGATAGCCATGCCACAGCCACCGGAGTCAGCAACTCTGAATTGATGTTGATGCGCGAGATCTTGGAGACCACCAAGATGGGGAGCGCACACCACAACACCCATCGATCCGCAATCTTGAGCACTAGGGGATCAGGTTTTCGAATGGAACGTGTAGCCCAACCTAAGACAAATGCAACGATGACGATGGTGAGCACCTCAAGAAACTACTTCCCACAAACACCTATGGCCGAGCAAAAGAGCTGCGTGATCAATGTGGGACAATGACCTATGGCCGCAAATCAGCACTCCATCACCTCCCCCATCCTGGGCACCGTCTTTAAGGTGAAGGTCAACATTGGCGATCAAGTTTCTGCACAACAAGAAATTGTGATTTTGGAGTCAATGAAAATGGAACATCCAGTGGAGGCTGGAGTTGATGGCACCATCACACAGATTCATATCTCGGAAGGCGACACCATTAACACAGGTCAGATACTTGTGTCACTGGAGCCAGGCAAAGTAGATAATTCATCACCCACTCAGCAAAAGGTCACCACTTCTTCTGAAAGAGCGGACCTTGCAAAACTCAGGGAACGTAAGCGACTGACCACAGATGAAGCTCGACCAGATGCTGTACAGAAGCGCGCGCAAAAAGGTCAACGCACTGCCCGCGCCAACATTTCTGATCTCGTTGATGAAGGCTCCTTTGTTGAATACGGAACATATGCAATTGCAGCCCAGCGTCAGCGTCGAGATGTAGAAGATCTCATAGCAAACACACCAACTGAAGGTCTCGTGGGAGGACTCGCTCGAGTAAATGGTCATCAGTTTTCAGAAGATGATGCTCGCATTGCCGTTGCTTCCTACGACTACACAGTTCTGGCAGGCACACAAGGTTTCATTAACCACCGAAAAAAGGATCGACTGTTCTCTCTTACAGAGCAACTGAAACTTCCTTTTGTGTTGTTTGCTGAAGGCGGCGGTGGCCGACCAGGCGACACTGATGCTGCTGGAGTGGCAGGCCTAGACGGACCAGCATTTGCTCTATTTGCGCGCCTCTCTGGTTTAGTCCCTCTGGTGGGGATTACATCTGGTTACTGCTTTGCAGGAAACGCGGCATTGCTTGGATGTTGCGATGTCATCATTGCAACGGAGAACTCCAATATTGGGATGGCGGGTCCCGCAATGATTGAAGGCGGCGGGTTAGGAATTGTAAAACCAACCGACATCGGACCGATTGATGTTCAAACCATCAACGGTGTTGTTGATGTTCGAGTTGCCAATGAAACTGAAGCCGTCGCGGTGGCAAAGAAATACTTAAGCTTCTTTCAAGGAGCGACTTCGAACTGGAAGCGACACGATGATCACATTATGCGAGATCTTGTACCAGAACAACGCACTCGTATCTATGACGTCAGAAAAGTCATTGATGCTTTGGCAGACATTGATTCAGCTCTCGAACTCCGCCCCACCTTCGGAATCGGAATTGTCACAACTCTTATGCGCATTGAAGGACGACCAGTTGGCGTTATTGCCAACAACCCTGCGCATCTCGGAGGCGCAATTGATTCCGATGCCGCCGACAAAGCATCTCGTTTCATACAACTCTGTGATGCATACGACTTACCAATTGTGAGTTTGTGTGACACACCTGGCTTTATGGTGGGGCCAGAAGCGGAGAAGTCTGCACAAGTTCGACACTTTGGCCGAATGTTTGTTACTGCAGGAAGCATCACCGTTCCATGGGTCACCATTGTGTTGCGCAAGGGCTACGGACTTGGCGCTATGGCTATGGCGGGTGGAGGGTTTCATTCCAATGCCATGACTGTCTCATGGCCAACCGGAGAATTTGGCGGAATGGGACTAGAAGGTGCTGTACGCCTTGGCTACAGAAAAGAACTTGAGTCAATCTCAGATGAGAATGAACGCGCCGAGCTAGAAGCAAAATTAATCGCTCGTGCGTATGAGCACGGTAGTGCCCTCAATATGGCAACACATGTTGAGATTGATGACGTCATTGATCCAGCTGAAACCCGCCAACGAATTAGAGCCATTGTGGGTTCTACAAAGTCATGGCGTGCGCGAGAGGGCAAAAAACGCCCCATGGTTGACTCTTGGTAAGAAGAAAATCTTAAAAGGCGCTCATGCAGATAGTGAGTTGCCGCGCAAATTCATCGTCCACAATGACATCGGAATTTGGCGAGAACTTCTCATGAATTTTGGCAGCGCTTGCTGTGCCCACAACTGTGCCACCAAGCAACGTCAGTAATTCTGAGGTAGCAGAGATTGCATGCACTCCACCACCTGGCCCAGGAGTTGTAGAGATCACCATGGATTTCTTGCCCAAGATGGCTCCAGCCATCATCGGACGTGAAGCCCAGTCAACAATATTCTTTGTGGCCGCAGAATATGAGTGGTTGTACTCGGGAGTTGCAAAGATGACTCCATCAGCTTCTGCTACCGCTGCACGAAGAGCTGCCACAATCGGTGGAACTGTTTCACCATCGAGATCACCGTTGTACATAGGTAGTTCGGTGGTGTCGAAAAAGGCGATATGGACATCATCGGGCGCAAGAGCAGGCAATGCTCGCAACACACGTGTGTTGAAGGAATCTTTGCGGAGTGAACCAGAGAAGGCGATCAGTGTTGTCATCGCCGATGAACGATACGGAGTCCGTTGTGGGTATCCCACATCGTCACAACAAGTTCTTCATCTTCTACTTCCACAAGATGACAAGACGTCAACTCCACCGCATAAAAAACTCCCTCGGAGGGTACGTCTGGCTTCCACTTGGCAACCTGAGACAAGCTCAGCGCTTGTGCCCTGCCCCGAACACTTGCATCTCCCCCTTCGAGATTCTCTGACAGTGGAGCGGAATACACCGATAATCGAGGATCTCGCTGCACATCCTCTACCTTTCTGGCACCCAACATGCTTCCCCACCACATCACTCCATCATGAAAAAAGACATTGATTCCACTCAGGCGCGGAGCACCATGAGAATCCAGAGTCCCCAAAACATGATGAGGGTGTGCCTCAAATCGGGCGCGTATTTTGGATGCCAGGTCTGGAGATTCTGCTTCAAACTGTGACCATTGCACCATAGGTTTCAGGATAAGAGTTTGCATGAGACAATAACGAGGTGACTATTTCCCCCATATTCGATTCCTCCGCCTGGCGCGAAGTAGAAGGATTCTCATTTACCGACATCACCTACCACCGTGCGATAGAGCAAGGCACGGTTCGAATTGCCTTTAATCGCCCAGAGGTGCGCAATGCATTTCGTCCCCACACGGTAGATGAGTTGTACACCGCACTCGATCACGCACGTATGTCTACGGATGTGGGATGCGTGTTGCTCACCGGAAACGGACCATCACCCAAAGACGGTGGCTGGGCATTCTGTAGTGGAGGCGACCAACGCATCCGAGGCAAAGACGGATATAAATATGCCGAAGGTGAAACAGAAGACACCGTGAATAAAGGAAGAGCTGGCCGCCTTCATATTTTGGAGGTTCAACGACTCATTCGTTTTATGCCAAAAGTTGTCATTTGTGTTGTGCCTGGTTGGGCAGCTGGAGGAGGCCACAGTTTGCATGTGGTGAGCGATCTCACTCTGGCAAGTAAAGAGCACGCTCGTTTTAAACAAACTGATGCTGATGTGGCCTCTTTTGATGGAGGTTATGGCTCTGCGTATCTCGCTCGGATGGTTGGTCAAAAGTTTGCCCGAGAAATATTTTTCTTGGGCCGCGAATATTCCGCCGATGAAATGAAAGCCATGGGGGCAGTGAATGAGGTTGTCCCCCATGCAGAACTAGAAAAAGTTGCGTTGCAATGGGCAAAAGAAATAAATGGCAAGAGCCCCACGGCACAAAGAATGTTGAAGTTTGCGTTCAATTTGGTTGATGACGGCTTGGTAGGCCAACAAGTTTTCGCCGGTGAAGCCACACGACTTGCGTACGGAACGGATGAAGCTGCAGAAGGTCGTGAATCATTCTTAGAAAAGCGAGACCCCGACTGGTCACCATTCCCCTGGTATTACTAACCCGTCAATGATCTTTTCCGTAGATAGCCCACATGATGAGCGACTTGATCCGTTTCGTTGGAGAGACAGACAATTAGCCAGCAAATTAGACCGCCAAGAATCTGTCGGGGCTGGTTTATTTGTTGCAGAGGGTGACCTTGTCGTTCAGCGTGCACTGGATTCAGGTTGCACACCTCAAGCACTCCTATGCGACGAAGCAATGGGTGAACATTTTTCGATAACTTTGCCAAACGTTGATATTTACATCGCGAGTGAGGAGTTTCGGCGAGAAATCACCGGACTTGGAGTACCACTACGGGCCACCGGACTTTTTAATCGGCCACCTCTTCGTGACCCTCATGAACTCGTTGCACAAGCGCAACGAATCGTTGTCGCAGAAGCTGTCGATAATCCCACCAATCTCGGAGCAATTACTCGAAGCGCCGTAGCGCTCGGATGGGATGCGCTCATTTTGTGTGCCGGGAGTGCTGATCCACTTGCGCGCAGAGCGCTACGGGTGTCAATGGGAACAGGTCTGCTACTTCCCTTCGCACGACTCACGGATAACGACAGTCTTCATGAACTATGTAGATCTCACGGATGTACGTCTTTTGCTCTCACGCCACACTCTGGCGCAACTGATCTAGCGGAAATCACGGTGTCTGATCAACAAAAAGTTGCTCTCATGTTTGGCAGCGAGCGAGATGGACTTACTGTGAATTCAATGAACAACGCCGACCACTTAGTGAGAATTCCTATGTATTCAGGAGTGGATTCACTCAATGTGGGAGCCGCCGCCGCCATTGCGTTGTACCACTTGCGTTAATTGTTGCGTAAATGTTCTGCTGCATTCACCATATAGTTTGCTAGCTCTTTCACCACATATTCCTGCTCAGACTCTGGAATGTGATCAATCATCGCCTCAATGGCTGTTGCCATATGCATGAGCCAATGGTCTCGCTCTGAAGCAGAGATGGTGAATACATTGTGACGCATTCGCAATGCCGGATGCCCACGTTGCTCCAAATAGTCATGAGGGCCACCCCAATACTGGGAAAGAAACATCGATAATCGCTTACGAGCTTCTTGTGTGTCAGATCCCTCTGGATACATAGAGATGAGGACTTGATCTCTCTCTACCCCGTCATAGAACACATCGACCAACTTCACAAAGAAGTCGGCACCAACAATCTCGTACAGACTGCGTTCAGAATTCATAAATCAGAAAAACTCAGGCTCTTCCCAATTTGGAAAAATATCTGGCAACCCACTACTTACCTTGTCTGGATAGACAGCATCGCGTTTTTCAAGGAAGCTCACTACGCCCTCTTTTGAGTCGGCGCTCTTTCCGCGCTCCATGATTCCCCGAGAATCCACTCTGTGCGCATCCATGGGGTGAGATGCTCCCAACATGCGCCATAACATCTTGCGCGATAACGCGACAGAAACTGGAGCGGTGTTGTCGGCTATTTCCCTCGCCAAACCATACGCCACCGACAAAAGATCGTCAGGAGAATGCACACTTCGGACAAGACCTCCATCCTTAGCTTCGTCTGCAGGAAAAACACGCCCGGTGTATACCCATTCTGTTGCCTGCTGAATGCCTACGAGGCGTGGAAGGAAATATGACGAACATGCCTCAGGAACAATTCCTCGTTTTGCAAAAACAAAACCAAATTTTGCATTGTCGCTCGCAATACGGATATCCATGGGGAGTGTCATCGTGACTCCTACTCCCACCGCTGCACCATTGATTGCGCCAATGACTGGCTTCAGGCTGTTGAAGATACGAAGCGCAACCAAACCGCCACCATCACGAGGCACCCCTTGTTTTGTCTGCACATCGGAGCCGCCTTTTGAGAAAGTGTCCCCACCAGAAGAAAGATCTGCACCTGCGCAGTAGGCACGTCCCGCACCCGTGAATACCACGACCTTCACATCGTCGTTGGCATCCGTGTGATCAAGTGCCTCAATAATTTCGTACATCATTCGGCCAGTGAACGCATTCATTTTGTCTGGCCTGTTCAGAGTGATTGTTGCTATTCCATCTGAAATATTGAGAAGGATGTCTTGAAATTCCATGACTTGACCCTAGTAAGGCCGCCACTTACCCAACGAGTGAGAGATCTTTAGACGTCGAGGAATTTGCTGGATGCAACTCCAGAGCCAACCCCGCCGGCAATTGCACCAATGAGCAGCAATGAAATCATCACTCCACTCACATAACCACCTGGTACCACAAGTGAACTCACTCCAGTACCTGGCTTGAAGCCCGCGACTCCACTTGTCCACGCCTTGTTCAACGTCCACAAGCCTCCACAGGACACCACCGCACCTAACAGGCCCTGAATAAGCCCTTCAAGGATGAATGGAATTCGAATAAACCAGTCGGTTGCACCCACTAGTTTCATCACTTCGATTTCTCGCCGTCGAGCAAAAATTGCGGTTCTAATGGTGTTCCATATCAAGATCACTGCTACAGCCAATAAAACAAGCGACATCGCAATTGTGACCGTGCGAACAAAACCAGACAACGTTGAGATGACATCAAATTCGTCCTCAGCCAGCGAAACACCTGCAACACCGGGAAGGGCTCGATATTGGTCTGCCAAGCTTCTCACAAGTTCAGGATCTGTTGTTTTTGGCACCACCTTGAACTGAGATGGAATTGTGTCGATAGAGAGCAAGCTCAACGTTGTTGGGTCACCAGCAAAGACTCGCTTCGCCTCTTCGTAACTCTGGGCCTTGTCCAAATAGGACAGTTTTTTCGTATCGATGACATTTGGTTGAGCTTTTAAGTTTTGTTCAATGAATTGCAGAGCATCTGGTTGCACGTCGGGTCGAACGAAAACAATCATCCCTACATCGCCACGCCACTGAACAAGCAAGTTGTCAAATGCTCGTTGAATGAGAAAAGTTGTTCCCACCAAAAGAAGAGAAACTGCAGAAGTGATCACGGCAGCAACAGACAAGGTCATATTGCGTTTGAAACTGGCAATTGTTTCGCGCAATGCATACGAGAGACGCTGAATCATTCGTACACACCTCGCTCCTGGTCTCGAACTATCACGCCACGGTCTAACTGGATGACTCGCCTCCGCATTGCATTTACAACGCGGTGATCATGCGTGGCCATCACAATTGTTGTGCCAGTGGCATTAATGGCATCGAGCAACTGCATGATGCCTTCCCCGGTAGACGGATCCAAGTTGCCAGTGGGTTCGTCGGCCAACAAGATGAGGGGCCGGTTTACAAAAGCGCGTGCAATAGAAACTCTTTGTTGCTCACCACCCGACAACTGATGAGGAAAACGGTCTTCTTTCCCGCTTAAGCCGACAAGTTCAAGTACTTGTGGAATTTGCTGAGCAATGACGTGCTTTGGTTTCCCGATCACTTCGAGTGCAAACGCCACATTCTCAAAAACAGTTTTATTGGGTAACAACTTGTAGTCCTGGAAGACATTCCCCATAGTTCGGCGTAAAAGTGGGATCTGACTGTTGGCCATCTCATTGATGTTTCTGCCAGCAACCCACACATTGCCTCTCTCAGGCCGCTCCTGGCGATTCATGAGGCGCAAAAGAGTGGATTTGCCAGACCCAGATGGTCCAACAAGGAACACAAACTCACCCTTCGAAATATCGAAGGATGCATCTCGCACGGCAGGAATCTCGTTGCCGTACATCTTGGAAACATTCTCAAGACGAATCATGAAGTACCACAACCTAGCAATGAGACCCTCCCTCCCTGGGGCGGCCTCGAAAGCCTTACTGGGATTGCTCCGATTGGCTTCTGCGCCAGCGAAGGAAGCCCTCCATAAAGGAATCGAGATCCCCATCGAGAACAGCGGCCACATTGCCCGACTCCACTTCAGTTCGCAGATCTTTGACCATTTGATATGGCTGCAGAACGTACGAACGAATCTGGCTTCCCCATCCCACCAACGCACTCTTGCCAGCAATGCGATCTTTTTCTGCTTGGTGCTCTTCTTCAATTTTTGCAGCCACCATGGCTTTTAATCTGGTGAGAGCTTTTTCACGGTTTTGTAATTGGCTGCGCTCTTCCTGGCTACTTGCAACTGCCCCCGTTGGCTCATGAATGAGTCGCACTGCAGATGACGTTTTATTAACGTGCTGTCCACCCGCTCCAGAGGCACGGAATACTTCCATCCGAATGTCTGCTTCGTTTATCTCTACATCTGGAGCATCCATTACGGGCCACACCTGAACAGTTGCGAAACTTGTATGGCGACGCCCTTGGTTATCAAATGGACTTATACGCACGAGCCGATGTGTGCCTCGCTCTGACGTCATTAATCCGTACGCATATCTGCCAGTAATGGTGATTTCAGCGGACATGATTCCTGCTTCAGTGGCAGGACTAATCTCATCCACCTGCACATTGAACCCGCGTCGTTCAGCCCATCGCGTGTACATGCGCAAAAGAATTTCTGTCCAGTCTTGAGCGTCTACGCCACCATCTTTTGCATTGATTTGAACAATCGCATCTACTTCATCGTGCTCGCCGGTAAACAGACTGCGCATTTCTAGAACTCCCAGCCTGCTTCCCACTCGAGAGATTCCGGAATCTATGTCTGATTCTTGGCTTGCGTCGTCCACTTCACGTGCAAGCTCATGCAAAACCTCGAGATCGTCAACTTCAGCTGCGAGAGAGTTGTACTCATCTACATCGCCTTTAACGTTCGCATATTCGGCGTTCACCCGTTTTGCCAACTCTTGGTCATCCCATAAATCTGGGCGAGACACTTCCACCTCAAGTTCACTCAGACGCGCACGAGCTTGATCTATACGCAGGTAGCTAAACGCCTCTTCAAGACGTTGACGAAGTTCACGGAGGTCTGATGTGAAATCACGCATGACAGAAAGATGCCTTGATATTCCGAGTCAAGCAGCGCCGTGGCACTGTTTGTACTTACGGCCAGAACCACAAGGGCAAGGCGCATTACGTGGCGTATTAGACCAATCGTTGGCGTCTTTGACTACTGGTTTACGAACTTCTTCTTCAGGCTCACTCAGCAATGCAGGATCAACGCCAGATGCAACAGCCGCCGAGGTAAAGCCATCTGACTGCTGATTATCGCTACTTGTTTCCACCATATTCTGAACTTGTACATCGGGCTGATCTTCACGAACAACATCTACGTGCATCACATAGCGAACAAAATCTTGAGCAATACCGGTCATCATGTGACCAAACATCTCGTATCCCTCACGTTGCCACTCAGCAAGGGGGTCTTTTTGTCCCATCGCCCGAAGATTGATGCCTTCCTGCAAATAGTCCATCTCTTCTAGATGTTCTCTCCAGCGCTGATCGATAATGCTGAGCATCACCTGACGCTCTATTTCTCGTAACACCTCAGAGCCGAGTTCTTGTTCACGTCGCTGATAATGAGCATTTGCATCGGCCATCACTAGGTCGTACACAGCATCCGTGCTTACGCATTGCTCTATCTGATCTGCATTTACAGAGGAGGGCCAATAGCTAGTGAGTTCAAGCGCCAAACCGTCGACATCCCACTCATCGCTTGCCTCAGAAACACAATGAGTTTCAATAAGTGAGTTCACTGCCTCTGCCAAGTACTCCATAGCAGCTGTCTTGAGATCTGCACCCGACAAAATTTGGTCTCGACGCATGTAAATCACTTTGCGTTGCTCATTCATGACTTCGTCATATTTGAGAACGTTCTTACGAATCTCGCCGTTCCGTTGCTCTACAGTGCTTTGAGCGCGCTCAATAGCTTTTGTCACCATTTTTGCTTCTATGGCTTCATCGTCTGGAAGGGTGCGACCCATCACCCACTGCAGAGCTCCTGTTGCGAATAGCCGCATCAATTCATCATCGAGACTCAGATAGAAACGGCTCTCGCCTGGGTCACCTTGTCGGCCAGCTCGACCCCTCAACTGATTATCGATTCTCCGAGAATCGTGGCGCTCCGTACCTAAGACATACAGTCCACCAAGCGCACGCACTTGCTCACCCTCTTGAGAACATTGCTCCTTATGCACGGGCAGTAATTCGTTGTATCGATCAAAAGCCGCTTTT
>JALRGJ010000033.1 GCA_023253435.1 Ilumatobacteraceae bacterium
CAAGCGGCATCCTCGCGTATTGCTGAGTTGCGTGAAGAGTTGAGAATTGTCCGTGATCAAATGGACCACGTGTTGGCAGAGGCCGAAGACAAATCTCTACGAGCTCTCGTTGCAGAGACGCCAGCAGCTGATTTTGAGTATCGGGATGCCAAGAAAACCGCTGATGCCATGCAGCGCCATTACGAGAGTCTCAAATCTGAAATTGTTGAACTTGAGCAGAAGATCAATGATCTTCTTGATCGCATGAAAGAGCCATCTATATGAGTATTCGAGTTGTCATTGCAGAGGACGAGGCAATCATTCGTCTTGATCTAAAAGAGACTCTTGAGGAAGAGGGCTATGAGGTTGTGGGTGAGACGGGTCGTGGCGACAAAGCAGTGGAGCTGGTGCGCGAACACAAACCAGATCTTGCAATTCTCGACATCAAAATGCCCGGCATGGATGGACTAGAAGCAGCGCGCCTTATTACAAAGGATCGAATCTGTGGTGTGTTGGTGTTAACCGCATTCAGCCAAAGAGAAGTGATTGAAGAAGCACGTGATGCCGGGGCTCTTGCGTATTTGGTGAAGCCATTTCAAAAAAGTGATCTGATTCCGGCAATTGAAGTCGCCATTGGTCGCTTTCGTGAAATGCAAGCGTTAAATGGCGAAGTAGAAGTGCTTGGCGAACAGTTGGAAACAAGAAAATCTCTCGATCGTGCAAAAGGCGTTTTGATCGATCAATTCAAGATGACTGAATCTGATGCCTACGGCTTCATTCAACGAGGAGCAATGAATCACCGCACCACAATGAGAGCGGTGGCAGACATGATCGTGTCTGGTGAGATTCGACCCGAATGAAGGGCGTGTAGACCCATGTTGCTCATGGCCCTTGACGGCAACTCGCTTGCCTATCGAGCTTTCTTTGCTCTCCCTGAAGATATGTCTAATGCGTCTGGTCAAGCCACGAACGCGATTTACGGCTTTACAACTATGTTGTTCAGTCTGATTCGCGATCACAAACCAGATGGTGTTGTCGTTGTTTTTGACAGACCAGAGCCAACATTTCGGCACGAGGCGATTCCGGAATATAAGGCGCAAAGAGACAGGGCACCAGAAATTCTGTTGCAACAACTCGGGATCATTCGCGAGCTGTTAGATGCCCTTGGTGTGAAGTGGACAGAAATGGCCGGCTTTGAAGGTGATGATCTCATCGCAACGATGGCCACGAAAGCTTCACAAGATGGCCATGACGTCATCATCGTCACCGGAGACAGAGATAGTTATCAGCTGGTCAAAGATCCACATGTTCGTGTGTTGTACAACAAAAGGGGAGTCAGCGATTATGCGTTGTACGACGAGGCGGGCATTCTTGAACGTACCGGAGTCACTCCAGAGCAGTACGCAGATTACGCGGCACTCAGAGGAGACCCCTCAGACAATCTTGACGGAGTGCCAGGAGTGGGTGAGAAGACCGCAGCAAAATTGATTTCCCAATACGGAAACATTGCTTCTGTAATTGCTGCAGCCAATGAACAGACTCCAAAGCTGAAAGCCAATCTCTTGGAACATGGAGACCGGGTTATTCGCAACGCAAAAATGATGTTGCTGAAACGAGATGTTCCATTTGATCTAGACCTTCATGGTCTGACACCTCAACCCGATATTGCTGCCGCTGCGCGCATGTTTGACTTTCTTGAATTCAAAACGATGTCTAAAAGGCTGGCAGACACTGTCAAAACCATGGAATGGTCTACTAGGGGTTCACTTGAGGCGTCTGAATCATCGGTGTCTAACTCAACCTCTATTCCTTTAGGAGATGTTCTCGTGTTGAGCGACGAGACGAGCGCTCTGAAGGTTCTCAAAGACATCACAAAAATAACTCTGGCTGCAGAGTTTGAAGGTGAGCCTGGCCGATCACAGATACGGGGTATTGCTGTAGTGAAAGATGCTTCAGCTGGCAGTGTGATGTTCCTCCCACGAGATGTTGTTCTTGCGCCAAAGGTTCAACAAATTCTCGCTTCGGGTGCCCCCGTTGTAGCTCATGATGCAAAAAGCATCATGAGGTCACTGCTTGTTGATGGAGTAGATATCAGCACGTTGTCAATGGACACTGCGATAGCGGCGTATCTCATAGACCCTTCTAAATCCAGTTTTGATTTAGGGGCTGTTGCACACGATTTTCTCGGAGTGTCATTCAGTGCGGCCAAAGAAACGGACGGCCAATTTGATTTTGGCGACCAAGGGGAGTCAGACAGGCAGCGTTCCAGCGCTGAGGCAGCTCTATTTACCGCACAGTTAGAACCAGTACTGCGCAAGAAATTGATTGAGATTAAGAATCAGTCTCTCTATTCCGACATCGAGAACCCATTAGTTCGAGTTCTCGCCAAAATGGAACATGTTGGCGTGGGAGTGGATAGAAAGGCTCTCCAAAAAATCAAAGAGCGGTTGACCTCGGAAGCAAATGATTTGAAGCAGTCTTTACATGCGATTGCAGGGAGAGAATTCAATGTCAATTCCCCCACACAACTGCGAGAGATTTTGTACACCGAACATGGATTAACGCCTGGTAAGAAGACCAAGACTGGCTACAGCACGGACGCTGCCACATTGGAAAAGATCCATGACCAGTGGCCGGAATTCATTGGGCCGTTACTGCGGTATCGCGAGATAGAAAAACTGCGTTCCACCTACGGTGAGGGCTTGTTGGCAGAGGTACAAACTGATGGCCGCATTCACGCCACCTTTAACCAAACTGTTGCGCGTACGGGGCGCTTGAGTAGCGATAAACCCAATCTTCATAACATTCCTGTTCGGACGGATGAAGGCAGGGTGTTTCGCACAGCTTTTGTGTCACCAAAGGGTTCAAGTTTGTTGGTGTCTGACTACAACCAGATTGAACTGCGCTGTATTGCACATCTGGCAAATGATCCTGGCTTGATTGGTGCATTTGAAGCAGGCGAGGACATTCATCGCACGACTGCTGCTCGAGTCTTTGATGTCAGTCCCGATGCTGTCACGTCAGACCAAAGATCGAAAGCAAAAATGGTCTCTTATGGGCTGGCATATGGGATGGAGGCTTATGGTCTGAGTCAACGACTCAGTATTCCTGTCAGCGAGGCATCTGAGATTCTTGATGCGTATTTTGCTGCGTTCCCCAGTGTTCGTAAGTACATGGATGAAGCAATTCACACAGCTCGTCAACAGGGGTATACAGAAACTTTGTTTGGTAGACGTCGACCTATTCCTGAACTGCTCAGCGATAACTTCCGTGTTCGACAAGCTGGTGAACGACAAGCAATGAATGCTGCGATTCAAGGCTTGGCGGCGGACATTTTCAAAATTGCTCTTGTGCGCATTGATGCATTACTTGAACGCAAGAAATTTGCATCCCGTGTTGTGTTGCAAGTGCACGACGAGGTGATTGTTGAAGTTCCTGATGCTGAAAAAGAAGAAGTAGGCACATTGATTCTGGACACAATGCGTGGTGCTGCTCAACTGAAAGTTCCACTTGAAGTCAATGCCGCTTGGGGTGCCACCTGGGCTGACGCAAAAGGGTAGAGATGATCGAATTCGGCTCACACTGGTTCGAAGAGATGGCCGATCACATGCGCGAGGCATATTTACGGTACTCCTTTACTAAAGGCACAGTGCAAGAAGTAGATCATGTGATCGATGTGTTATCGCTTAAGCCGGGTATGAGAGTTCTTGATGTTGGTTGCGGACCAGGTCGTCATGCACACGAGTTATCGAGACGTGGGATCAGGGTTCACGGAATCGATATCAGTGAGTCTTTTATCGAAGTGGCTAAGAACAATGCTCCAGATGGAGCAACCTTTGAGCGGATGGATGCCAGACAGCTCACTTTCCATGAAGAGTTTGATGCAGCTATCTGCTTGTGTCAGGGCGCATTTGGGCTCATGACGGCAAATGGGCATGATCAACACGTGCTCGAAGGGATTAGGCGATCGCTGCAACCCGGTGGCGGTTTGGTGCTCTCTGCATTCAATGCATATTTCGCCGTCAAGTATCACGAGAACGCCATATTTGACGCAGATTCTGGAGTGGCCCATGAAGTCACTGAGGTGAAGAGTCCCTCGGGTGAGAGCAAAACAGTTGATCTATGGACGGGCTGTTACACACCAAGAGAACTCCGTTTGCACTTGGCCAAAGCGGATTTTGAGGTGGAATCAATCAGCAGTGTTGACCCCGGCGCGTATTCGAAAGCCCCGCCTTCATTGGAGAGTTCAGAATTTCTGGTGGTAGCGTTTGCTTCGCCTTTCCGCCGGAAGGGTGCTCACTAGGTGGGCTAACTCGATACCACTTTTATCCATCCCGAAAGACCAAATCCTTGTCCGATACAACACTTACTTCCGCCATGGGCACCTTCGATGCGGAAGGCAATTACACCCCTCGTCAAATCACAGAACGTGATCTCCCCACTACATTCGCAGATGCCATCGATGGCACCATGGTGGAACTTAAAGATGGTCAGCTAGTCACTGGCACAGTTGTCAAAATTGATCGTGATGGCGTACTCCTTGAATTTGGATACAAGACCGAAGGCGTCATTCCTACTCGCGAACTTGCAATCAAGAACGATGTAAACCCACACGACGTTGTAAAACTCGGAGAGCAAGTAGAAGCTCTGGTTCTTACTTTGGAAGATAAAGAGGGACGTCTCGTTCTCTCTAAGAAGCGCGCCCAGTACGAGAAGGCATGGGGCGAAATTGAGAAGAAGAAAGAACAAGACGGTGTTGTTCATGGAACTGTCATTGAAGTGGTCAAGGGTGGTCTGATTGTCGACATCGGTCTTCGCGGCTTCCTTCCTGCGTCACTTGTTGAGCTTCGCCGCGTTCGTGATCTTCAGCCATACATCGGTCAAACCATTGATGCAAAGATCATTGAACTAGATCGCAATCGCAACAATGTTGTGTTATCTCGTCGCGCATTCCTTGAGGAGAATCAAAAGGAAACACGTGATGACTTCCTCACAAATCTCAAGCCTGGCGAGATTCGTCAAGGAAAGATTTCTTCTGTTGTTGCTTTTGGTGCATTCGTTGACCTTGGCGGCATGGACGGACTCATCCACGTGTCAGAGCTTTCTTGGAAGCATGTTGAACACCCATCACAGGTTGTTCAAATTGGTGACCCTGTAACAGTTCAGGTTCTCGATGTTGATTTCAGCCGTGAGAGAATTTCCTTGTCCCTTAAGGCCACTCAACAGGACCCATGGCAAGAGTTTGCAAACAGCCACGAAGTCGGTCAGTTGGTGTACGGGCGAGTGACAAAGCTTGTTCCTTTCGGTGCATTTGTGCAGGTTGGCGACGGAATCGAAGGTCTCGTACATATTTCCGAAATGTCAGCTCACCATGTGGAGGCCGCTGAGCAAGTTGTTGCACCCGGTGAGGAACTTTGGGTGAAGATCATCGATCTCGACCTTGCGCGTCGTCGTATTTCTATTTCCATCAAGCAAGCTGCTGAAGGTGGCGAACTCGCTGCCGAGTACCAAGGCCACTTTGAAGTGGATGAACACGGCAACTGGGTGGGCGGAGATGATTCCGAGCGTGAGGCTGCATGGGCTGAGTACTACAAGGAGTACGGCGAGGCCACTAGCGAAACCACTGAACCTGCAGTTGAGGCTGAGCAGGCTTAAGTACTTTTTAGGCCAGGCATGATTCTCATAGGTCTTACTGGCGGAATTGGTTCTGGAAAATCCACGGTGTCAGGACTCCTTGCGGAGTACGGTGCCGTCATCATTGACGCTGATGCAATCACTCGTGAATTACAAGCTCCTGGTGCGCCACTGCTCGTGACACTTGCTGATCGATTTGGGGATTCCATTGTCGATTCCTCCGGAGCACTCGACCGAGCGGCACTAGCTGCAATTGCCTTTTCAGATCCAGAGGCCTTGAAGGATCTCAACAAGATCGTGCATCCTGCGGTTGCAGCCGAGATGGACAGGCGAATGAATGAGGTGAGAAACACCGACAAAGTGGTGGTTCTTGACATTCCATTGCTTGCTGAGAATCCGCGAAAGGGACTATGTGGTGTTGTTGTTGTGGACGTTCCCGTGGAGATTGCCGTTGAGCGACTTGTGCAGTTGAGAGGTATGCCCAAGTCAGACGCACAGGCGCGTATCGCAAAGCAGGCGTCCCGAGATGATCGTCTCAAAATTGCAGATCAGGTCATTGATAATTCCGGCGATCTTGATTCGCTCAAACAACAGGTGAAAACGGTGTGGGAATGGGCCAAACAATTGCCACCTGCAACAGATGATGCTGGTGAAAGAGCTAATAAGGATTGAACACTCAGTCGGTACTCTTTGCTCATGCCTAAGTTCGAAGTCGTCTCACCTTTCGAGCCTGCAGGGGATCAACCTAAAGCCATTGCCCAGTTGGCTAAAGGTGTTGAGGCGGGAGAGAGATTTCAAACACTGTTAGGCATTACCGGGTCTGGCAAGTCAGCAACAATTGCGTGGACTATTGAAAAGACTCAGAGGGCAACTCTTATCCTTGCGCCCAATAAGAGCTTGGCTGCCCAACTTGCTCAGGAGATGCGTGATTTCTTCCCACATAATCGGGTTGAATTCTTTGTTAGTTATTACGACTATTACCAGCCAGAGGCATACATACCTTCAAGTGACACGTTTATAGAAAAGGATTCTTCAATAAACGAAGAGATCGACAGGCTCAGACACTCCGCCACTGCTGCTTTATTAACGCGACCAGACACCATTGTTGTGGCCAGTGTTTCGTGCATATACGGAATGGGCGACCCCGAGGAATATAAAGGTCAACTTCTAGAACTTCACGTTGGTGTTGATTATGACCAACGGAGCATTTTGAGAAATCTCGTCGATTTGCAATACGGCAGAAACGACATGACATTAGGGCGCGGAAATTTTCGAGTTCGTGGCGACACCGTCGAGATACATCCTGCTTACGAGGAAAACGTGACCCGAGTAGAGATGTTTGGCGACACGGTGGATCGAATCACCGTGATCGACCCACTCACCGGTGAGACACTGGAAGAACTTCAGCATCTTTATGTTTTTCCGGCAACTCACTATGTTGCCGGTGACGAAAGAATGCGTCGCGCAATCCTGGGGATTGAAAAGGAACTTCAAGAGCAACTTGCATTGTTTGAAAAACAAGGAAAACTTCTTGAGGCCCAAAGGTTGCGTCAGCGGACCTCTTACGACATGGAGATGATGCAAGAGATGGGCTTTTGCAGCGGAATTGAGAACTACTCCATGCATATTGACGGCAGAAAGCCAGGGGAGCCTCCTTTCACTCTGCTTGATTATTTCCCGAAGGATTTCTTACTTATTATTGATGAGAGCCACGTAGCCGTGCCTCAACTTCATGCTCAGTTCGCAGGAGACAGAAGCAGAAAAGACACCCTTGTGGAGCACGGGTTCAGATTGCCTAGCGCTCGAGAGAACCGTCCATTGCGGTTTGAGGAAACCATGGAACGGGTTAATCAGTGCATTTTTATGTCTGCAACACCAGCTGCATTTGAATTGAAACAAAGTTCTCGGGTGGTTGAACAAATTGTGCGGCCTACAGGATTGGTGGATCCCGAGGTCATTGTGAAACCCACCAAGGGGCAAATAGACGACATAGTTGAACTTGTCAGAGGTCGGGTGGAAAACAACGACCGCATTCTCATCACCACCTTGACGAAGAAGATGGCAGAAGACCTCACGGAATACCTTCTAGAACAGGGTTTACGGGTTCGCTATCTTCACTCCAACATTGACACCCTTAATCGAATTGAGATACTCAGAGCATTACGTCTAGGAGAGTTTGATGTTCTTGTGGGTATCAATCTTTTGCGTGAGGGTCTCGACCTTCCTGAAGTTTCTCTTGTCGCTATTTTGGATGCCGATAAAGAAGGATTCCTACGTAGCGAGACATCGCTCATTCAGATGATTGGTAGAGCAGCACGAAATGTTGCTGGTCAAGTGGTGATGTATGCAGACAAAGTCACACCCTCAATGGAACGGGCTATTTCTGAAACCAGACGGAGACGTGAGACTCAGATCGCTTATAACAAAGAGCACAACATCAATCCCCAAACCATCCGAAAGGCAGTAGGAGATATCTTGTCCGTGATAACTGGAGGTGACTCCGGCGCACCGGTACCTGGCAAGGCAAACAGAAAGCAACGCGAAAGCGACAAGATCAAGCGGGAGTTGAAGAGTTTGCCTCAGCAAGAATTAGGTCGGTTAATTCAGACCCTGGAGGACGAGATGCACGAAGCTGCCTCCGATCTGAAGTTTGAATATGCCGCCCGTTTACGTGATGAGATCAATGATTTGCGGAGAGAACTTCGTGACGCTCGCTAACCCTTGGGTAGCCTTGCGCTGTGGCTGACGAAATCATTGTTAGAGGTGCCAGAGAGCACAATCTAAAAAACATCAGTCTCGATCTACCAAGAGATCAGCTCATTGTCTTCACAGGTTTATCTGGTAGTGGCAAGAGCTCTTTGGCCTTCGACACCATCTACGCAGAAGGTCAACGACGCTATGTGGAGAGCCTCTCGGCTTATGCACGTCAGTTTTTGGGTCAGATGGATAAACCAGATGTTGACGTGATTGAGGGTTTGTCACCTGCAATTTCTATTGACCAGAAGTCGGCTTCTCGTAATCCACGTTCAACGGTAGGAACCATTACAGAGATATACGACTATCTGCGACTCCTGTATGCGCGTATTGGCGTACAGCACTGTCCCACAGATGGCACCAAACTTCAACGCCAGACACCTTCTCAGATAGTCGACCGAATCATGACCCTAAAAGAGGGCACCCGGTTTCAGGTCTTTGCTCCAGTGGTGAGGGGAAGAAAAGGCGAGTACGACACTCTGCTTGCGGACATTGCAGGTCAAGGTTTTGTTCGTGCTCGAATCGATGGTGAAATACGAGACATAGCGGAATTTCTGGCCTCTGGAGAAAAACTTGCTAGGTACGAGAATCATCACATAGATGTTGTTGTTGACCGTTTAGTGCGTCGTGATGACATAGGGCGTCGTTTAACCGACTCTTTAGAGACCGCTTTGAGGTTGGCGGAAGGTGTCGCTGTTGTTGAGTTGGTAGGTAAAGAAGGAGAAGAACCTGAATCATTAACGTTCAGTCAACATTTGGCTTGTCCGTCCTGTGGCTCGAGTTTTGAGGAGTTGGCTCCTCGAAACTTTTCTTTCAACTCTCCGTATGGAGCTTGTGAGAATTGTGACGGTCTAGGCACAAAATTTGAAGTTGATGCTGAACTGGTAATTCCCGATCCTTCCGTGTCGTTACGAGAGGGAGCATTAGCTCCTTGGAGAAGTGCTCATACGGCATATTTCCACCGCATGCTTGTTGCCCTTGCTGAACAAGAAGGAATTGACCTCGATAAACCTTGGCAGAAGCTCCCGGCAAAGCATCAAAAACTTGTCTTAAATGGTCAAGCCGGAGCCATGCAGGTGAAATACCGAAACAGATTTGGCAAAGTGCGCCAATTTAGTACGTCGTATGAAGGTGTGATTCCGTGGATAAAACGCCGACACACAGAGGCCGAGAGTGATTGGACTCGCGAACAGTTTGAGTCTTATATGCGAGAAGTGCACTGCCCTGCATGTGAAGGAGCGAGGCTCAGACCCTCCACTCTTGCGGTGACTATTAACGATAAAAACATTGCTGAAGTGTGTGACATGGCAATCGGTGAGTCTGCTCAATTTCTGGCGGGGTTAACTCTGAGTGATCGTGACGCCATGATTGCTGAGCGTGTAACTAAAGAAATCAACGCAAGACTTGGATTTCTTCTTGATGTTGGTCTGGACTATCTCACCCTCTCAAGATCTGCCGGAACATTGGCCGGCGGTGAGGCTCAGCGAATCCGGCTTGCGAGTCAAATTGGATCTGGATTAGTGGGCACGTTATACGTATTAGACGAGCCAAGTATTGGTCTTCATCAGCGCGATAACAGACGACTCATCGATACTTTGCTGCGCTTGCGAGATCTGGGAAACACTGTTCTCGTTGTTGAGCACGACGAAGAAACAATTAATGAGAGTGACTGGAGTGTAGATATTGGTCCTGGCGCTGGAGAGCATGGCGGCGAGGTGGTCTACAGCGGGCCCGTATCTGGAATGGGCAAAGCGAAAGATTCAATTACTGGGAAGTACAT
>JALRGJ010000034.1 GCA_023253435.1 Ilumatobacteraceae bacterium
TGGCATCACGTGTGAGAACGCCATCAGCCAAAGCAACCTCGCGATCACGGCTTACGTTGCGCACAGCTACTCGTGACACCTGCAAACGAATGCCAGTGCGAGCCTCGATGACCTCTGCCTGGCGCTCAACAAGCTGAACAAATGCCGCACCGACATTGCCACAGCCAAGTACGCCAATGCGCACAACAGAATTGGATTCGGGGGCTTTTGCCATAGGTACTACAGCCTATTGGGAGACCCTTGTGGCAAGCCATGGATTTAGATGGACTTACCAGTCTTCAGATTCCACCTCATCGAGGTCGAGATCTTCATCAAAGTCCATATCTTCTGCATAACCCTCTGGCAGGTCCATCTCAGACACGGTGAGACCACATTGTGTACATCGTTGATCGAGGCCATAGCCCACAACAGGCGCACCACACTCGGGACACATTTCTATTTCTCTCATCTTCACCTCCCTCTTGGCTCAACACTGACAAGTTGAACCATAAGAAAGAGGTGCGTCAGAGGTGGAAGACCTCTGTCTTTAGCGGTGCGGGGTTAAACGTCGAGGCGAGTGAGATCTTCTGGGGTCTCACGGCGCACAACCAGGCGTGCTTCACCATGACGAACAAACACAACAGCTGGCCTCAGCACTTTGTTGTAGTTGCTTGCCATGGCGTATCCGTATGCGCCAGTGACAGGGGTAAGTAGGAGGTCTCCCACTTTCACATTGGGCGCAACATGTGCGTTGAGAATGAGAATGTCGCCGCTCTCACAATGCTTGCCCACTATGCGCGCTTCATCGGAACGATGGTCGTTCATACGCATGGGGTCATAGGCCTCATATTCACTGCCGTACATCATGGGGCGAGAGTTATCACTCATCCCACCATCTACAGAAATGTATGTGCGAATACCTTCAATGGGTTTCACGGTGCCCACCGTGTACACGGTGACACCGGCTCGAGCAACAATGCTCCTCCCTGGTTCTACATACACACGCGTTCCTGTTGGTAGCGACTGTGTTGCGCGATGAAATACCTGTGCCCACTCTTGCATGGAGGGAGCAACATCCTCTTCTGTATACGCAACTCCAAGACCTCCACCTAACGTGAGTTCTGGTAGTTGAAGTGAAGCAAAGAGAGACACCATCACTTGTGCCGCTGCTTCAAAGTTCTCTACAGCCAACACATTGGAACCAATATGACAATGAATGCCCACAAGATTCAGAAATGATGAGGCTTTGCATTTTTCTATTGCCTTATGTGCATCACCATTTGCCAAATTGAAGCCAAACTTTGAGTCATCTTGACCAGTGGAGATGTACGCGTGAGTTTCCACGTGAACACCCGGAGTGATTCGAATTTGCACGCGAGGTGCAGGTGCCCCCGCCTTATGTAATTTCTCAATTCGATCAATCTCGTCGAAGCTGTCAACGACAATGTGGCGTACACCTGCAGTCATTGCAGTTTTTAACTCATCGTCAGACTTGTTGTTGCCATGCAAAACACATCTATTTGCTGGCACACCCGCCTCTAGTGCAACAAACAGTTCTCCCCCCGTTGCAACATCAAGCAACAAACCTTCTTCGTGCGCCAAACGAGCCATTGCCTTGCATAAGAAGGCTTTCGACGCATAAATCACATTGTCTGGCCCAAAGGAAGCAACTGCCTGTTTGCACTGTGAACGCAGATTTTCCTCGTCATAGACAAACAAAGGAGTTCCAAATTGTTGTGCCAGATGATCTATCTGTACACCTCCAATAGACAGAACTCCATTGGCATCAATGGTTGAACTTGTGGGCAGCAAAGACATGTTGATACTCATCACATTTGCTCCGGTGCACGTATGCCAAGCAACGCAAGGCCCTGTTCCATGACTCTGGCTGTGGCGTCACACAAAGCTAAACGAGACATCTTGAGTTCTTCAGACTCTGCCTTTAACACCGAGCAATGCTCGTAGAAAGACGTGAAGTCACTTGCGAGATCAAACAAATATGTACACATCTTGTGCGGACTCAACGTGTCGATCATTTCCCATGTTGCAGAATCGAAACGCAAGATGCGTAATGCAAGTGCTCGCTCTTTAAGGTCTGCAAGTGTTGGCACTACAGAACGCACTGTTTCCCTGTGTATTTCTGCCCTGCGAAAGATGCTGCAAATTCGAGCATGCGCATATTGCAAATACGGAGCAGTGTTGCCTTCAAAAGACAACATGCGATCCCAATCAAAGATGTAATCCTTGATGCGATCAGTGCTGAGATCTGAATACTTCACTGCGCCAATGCCAATCATGTGTGCCACCTGTGCACGATCTTCATGAGACATAGAAGGATTCTTCTCGGCAATAGCAAGCGTTGCTCGCTCCACGGCTTCATCGAGAAGTGACGCCAATTTCACGGTGTCGCCGGCACGGCTCTTGAGCATTTTGCGATCTGAGCCCAGCACGCTGCCAAATGCAACATGATTCATTACGTAGTTCTCCGGCAACCAACCAGCCATGCGTGCAACTGCTTCCACCATTTGTAGATGCTGTGCCTGAGGAGAACCCACCACATATAACAAGGTGCGAGCACCTATGCGCTCAACACGGTCGATAACGCACGCAAGGTCTGACGTGGCGTAGTTGTAGCCACCATCTCCCTTTCTAATAATGAGTGGCAACGGCTCGTTATCTCTATTAGTGAAGCCTTCTGGGAAGACCACCTCTGCCCCGTCGCTTTCTTGCAACAGACCTGCAGTGTGTAAACGCTCCACAACAGGCAATAACAGATCGTTGTAAGCGCTCTCTCCCATGAGATCATCGTCAGTCAGCAACACATCGAGTTGTGAATACACCTTGTTGAAATAACGGGTGCTCTCTTTTACAAGTGTGCGCCACAATGCAAGAGTTTCTTCATCTCCACCTTGCAGCATCACCACTCTGTTGCGTGCACGTGTTTTGAATTCATCAGATCCCTCAAACTTGCCACGTGCTTGTTTGTAGAACCCGTCGAGATCTCCCACACCTAATTCATGTGCCGCATTCTCTTCACCCAAATCGATGAGGTGTTCAATGAGCATTCCAAATGGCGTACCCCAGTCACCAATGTGGTTTTCTCGCACCACAGTGTGGCCAACAAAAGACAATGCGCGCACAAGAGCATCACCAATAACAGTGGAACGCAAATGACCAACATGCATCTCCTTCGCAACATTTGGCGCCGAGTAGTCCACCACAATCTTGTGAGCATCTGTAGAAGTGCGAACTCCAAGTTGTGCGCTGCTCATTGCATCTGCAGTTTGTTGCGCAATAAACGAGTCGGTGAATACAAGGTTGATAAAACCGGGACCAGCAATTTCTGTGCTTGCCAGAATGTCACTGAGATCACCGGCGGCATCGAGAACTTTTTGTGCAACATCACGTGGCTGCACACCCAACTCTTTTGCAAGAGCTAATGCACCGTTTGCCTGAGCATCGGCTCTTTCCGATGGCCGCACCACGGGGTCGCAAGGGCGACCAGCAACATGGCTGAAAGCAGGAGCCAAGCGCTCAGCAACGGAAATAAGTGGATCAGCCATGGGTTCTCCATTCTGCCCCGAGCAGAGCCCTCATACAGCGTTCCTTTTTTCTTGCCTTAGACTGAGCCACGCGTGACCATCACGTCACGCTCACGTAGCTCAGCGGATAGAGCACTTGCCTCCGGAGCAAGGGGTCGCAGGTTCAATTCCTGCCGTGAGCGCCAATTGTGTCTGTTGCTCGTATGGCGTTGCGGTGAGGAGTTCTACGAGGTCATGCCTTCCAGGCCAACAAACCCACGAGCAAGTTCAATCTCACCCATGTGGCGAAGCCCGTGTTGATACAACCAGCATTCAATACCGTCGAGAACTGTGAGCCCATCTGGGCCGGCCACACGTGCTGAAAAAGTGTTTGCAACTGCAGGGCCAAATGGACGTGTGAGAAGAACACGATCCAACTCTGCGGGGTCCAAGTTGGCAAGCCATTTTTCTGTACGAGCAAAAACTTTGTTCATGTAGTCAATAAAGGCCTCATAGTTGCCAATTTGTTGCACGTCCATCTCATCGACAGTTTTGTGTTTGCCATGATCACGAATTGCTGGGTTGATGGCATCGAGAATTTCATCGTTACAGATGAATGGCTCACCAGAGAGCATCAGAAAAGAAGCGTCGTGCATATTCACATAATGAAAGAGAGAGAATGCAATGGGCATCACTCGTGGCTTTTCACGATGGTTCACTTGTTCCAGCGTCATTGACGATGTTGCATCTTCATACAGTGAAAACATTGCGCGGAATCTGCGGCGTAATGAGTCGAGAATGAGTTCGTTAGACATAGTGCCCCCTCTGTGTGCGGCGTGACTTACCGACACACCATTGTTGCCTTATTTTGAAGCGCTTCGTGCCTCAGAAATGAGTGCATTGAATTTTTTCTCGTCCCGAAACACAAAGATGGCCTCAGCGGAGGCCGTGACCTCTCCCCCATATGTGATCTCTCCGGTCACTCGAAATTTGCGCTCAAAGACTTCTTCAATGCGCGCATACGCCACCAGATCTGCATTGAGGGGTGTGGGGCGTTTATAGGTGATGTTTAAAGACCCAGTCACACAGTTACGCCCAGTGAATAAGCGAGTTCTTCCCAACACATCATCGAGAAGAGCGGCCACGAATCCGCCATGAACACATGCGGGTGGCCCCTGGTATCCCTCGTGGAATCGGACATACGCAGTGAGTTCATTCTCGCCATATTCATACTTCACAGGCGGAGCTATGGGATTTTTGGTTCCCATCAGCGGACTATTCGTGTTGCGCAAAATGGACTCTTGGCCAAGAGGCAGAGACGTTGCATTGTCAATGCGGTCTGCAAGTAGTTCTGCAGCTGTGGCCATTTCTTCATCGTTCACTTCTGGGTGAACGTGATACAACGACTTCAATGCACGACGCAGTGCAGTAACGGTGCGATTCATTGCTTCCGATAACGGCGTCAGAAGCGGCTCTTGAAATTGCGCCATCAGCCAAGTGCCGCTTTCACAAGCGCTGCGATCTTTGCACCATCTGCCGAAGAGCCAACTCTTTCGCGCACGGCTTTCACAACAACACCCATTGCCTTTGGACCAGAATTGCCTGCCGCTGTTGCATTGGCAACTTCTTCAGTCACGATTACCTGAAGATCTGCGTCAGACATTGCTGCGGGGAGATACTTGGCAAGGATCTCTACCTCAGCACGTTCTTTAGCGGCAGCATCAGCACGACCATTTTGTTCGTAGATCTCTGCAGACTCGGCACGTTTTTTGGATTCAGCCTGTAGCACCTTGATGACTTGGTCATCAGAGAGTGCTATGGCTTCATCTCCGGCTACCTCCGCATTAGTAATGGCAGATAAAGCCATTCGTAATGTTGAACGCTTCATCTCATCTTTGGCCTTCATGGCCTCAGTGAGATCATCTTGGAGGGTCTGTTTGAGTGAAGTCACCCAAACAGTTTGCCTTATTTAGCTAACGATGAGCGCAGTCACCATCCACTTCATGCCAGATGATGTCTCAGCATGGGTGAGAATGTGACAGTGCCAAGCCCATACACCCTTGTCTTGCGCGGTGTAGAGAACACTCCAACGCTCACCGGGGGCCACGTTGATGGTGTCTGACCAGAATGGTGACTCCAGCATCTTGCCATCTTTTGCAACTACCAAACCATGTGGCTGGTGCATGTGCATAGGGTGGCTCATCAAGCCTTCGTTGTAATAGTGAACAAGCATTGTCTCACCCAACTTCATTGCATATGGAGTTGTTGCGGGGAATGACTTGCCGTTTAACGAAAGTCCAATGGTGCCGGCATCGTTCAAAGTCATGACAACTTCTTGCTCCACTTTGCCGTCTTTGTCTTTTGTTTTACCAGCTGCTGCTTTCATTGCCATTGACTTGTAGTCACCAATGATGAGTGCCCCAGCAAGACCATTGGGAATTTGCACCTGAGCGTTGTGGTGAGAGTGATACATACCCACTGCTGGTTCCACTGCTGTCCACTCGTAATTAAAAGTTTCACCAGGCTTAATTGCTTTTTGGGTGTATGGGTCTACTCCGTCCATGGAGTTAGGAACTCGAATGCCGTGCAAGTGCAAAGAGGTTGATTCTGGAAGTTCATTCTTCAAAACCAACTTGATCTTGTCGCCAACATTTGCGTGCATTGTTGGTCCAGGGATCTGACCGTTGTAAGACCATCCCTTAACCATCTTTCCTGGCTCTACTTCCCAATCAACAATCTTTGCTGTGAGGTTCCACACTTTGGTTCCGTCTGCCTCAATTGTTGGCTCAAGTTCTTGCGCGCCAAGACCCGTTGTCTTTGCAGGGAACTGCTTTGCAACAGCTTCCATTGCCTTATCCATTTCCTCGTTGGTCATAGGAGCCATGGTGGAGTCTGTTGATGCTGCACCGCTTGCAGATTCACTCACACCAAGTGTTGCCACCATGCCGGAGTCTTTGTGACCTGTGATCTCACAAATAAGTTCTATTCCACTGTTGACATCGCCAAGCTCAAGGAGAGCGTGTTCACCAGCAGGAAGATTGGGAGTGCGCTTGTTCAAACTTGGAACAGCCAAGTTGTGCTCTGCAGCACCAGCGTTGTGAACATTCAAAACAACCTTGCCCGGTGGAACAGTTGTAGGGCTCAGTGTTACAGCAAATTCAGTAAGAGTTACCGACACTGTTGTTACTGAACTACCACCGCTTGATGAAACAGTGCTTCCCTTTGCAACTGATACAACTCCAATTGCTCCTATTGCAGTCACCATTGCGATAACTGCAAGCATCATTAATGAAAACATTGCGTTTCCACTAGCAAGAAGATTCTTCTTTGATTGTTGTTCTGACATTTTGCGCTCCCTTGTTACACATTGCTGTGCAATAAAAAGCGTATGTCTGCTGATGTATCTAATGAAAGGTTGAAGTTCCCAAAACAGTTGTAAAAGTAGTCACCGAGTTATTCCTATGCGTGTGTGAATAATCAGATTTACTCCTATGCACATGTGAATAATCAATGTTTTTGTCTGAGTCGTTATCAACACTTCTGTTCTGCAACAGTGTTATGTATGCCTAACTACAACTTCTTCCCCGAACCAGAAATCGAAGGAGAGTTGATACATACTCGTCGGTACGAAGTTCGCACATACAAAATGAACAACGATCGCTTTCTCATGCGTGGAGTTGTGTGCGATGAAAAACCTGCTGGCCTCTATATCTCTAGTGATCCAGATGTGTTGTGGGTACATCACATGATTGTTGACCTTGAAGTGACCTTCCCTGCCCTAGTTATTGACAAAGTATCTGTCACTTTCCATGAGCGCCCGCATGAACACTGCACAGACATTGAGCCTCACTACCAAAATCTGGTGGGACTCTCAATTGCCCGAGGATTCAATAACAAGGTGAAAGAACTCTTTGGTGGCCCCCGCGGATGTACCCCTATTGGCGCCCTGCTCTCGGCCAGGGCTCCAGTTGCCATTCAAAGCACATGGTCTATGCGTGCTGGCCAAGGAAAACTGATGTCTCCTCAAGATGCAACGCCAGAAGATCGTCGCAAGGGCTATGCAATGAACCTCAACACATGCCACATGTGGAATGAGAACGGTGAGATGGTGGCCGGCATTGAACGAGGCGAACCCATGGAAGTTCCTGTTTGGATCAAGAAACGATTCAAGGAGTTAGGAATTCCCGATTCCGAATGGGAAAAAGTTCGGGGTTAAGTCTCCACGCATTTGACAGTTAGACCTGAGTATCTACTGGTGGAAATGAGTATTTATTTAGCGAGCGTGACAAGAACAAACAGAACACTGACTGCGCACAGCGTGAGTGCAGGAACAGCTTCTTTCAACGGAGCTTTCACTCGAGTATGAGTAACTGCAGCGATTGCGAAATACATACACAAACAAATTCCCACTACAACAGAAAGCGCTTGGGAGAAAAAGCCAACTATTAATCCGAGTGCTGCTGCAGTTTTTATACCACCAAGAACGGGAATGGCTTTCTCCGGAATTTTTAGTTGAGCAAGCATTGCTACTACCTGTGGAGATTTTTTGAAATCTGCCAATGAAGAGCCAAATAAAATGACGATGAGAAGTACTGCAAGGACAGAAGCAACAATGTTCATGGCTTCACACTATGCGCCAGAGTGAACAGAAGAGTTCTTCTTCTCATGCTCGAGAAGCCACTGTTTTGTGGAGATTCCCCCACCAAAGCCTGTGAGCGCACCGTTGGCGCCAATAATGCGATGACACGGCAAGATCACAACAACAGGATTTCTGCCATTTGCGGCACCAATTGCCCGAGTGGCGGTGGGCTTACCAATTGATGTGGCTTGCTGTGAATACGACCATGTGTGCCCATAGGGAACTTTGCTCAGTGCGTTCCATGCAGCAATTTGAAAATCTGTTCCTTCTAGATCTACAGGAACAGTGAATGCAGTGCGAGTGCCAGCAAGGTATTCAGTGAGCTGCTGAACGGCTTGTGCAACAACGGGATGTGTTGCGTCATCCACAATGTGCATTCCTGCCATGGACTTAGGGTGTGCATCGTTATCAAACATGCAGAAACGAACTCCGCTGTGAGATGCAACAATGGTCAAGGTTCCAAATGGAGCCTTGACCATTGCACGAGCAAATGTCTGTTCAGACATTGAATTACTTATTGTTTGGTTCCTTTGGAAGACCCAAAACGCGTTCACCAACAATGTTTCGCTGAATTTGACTTGTTCCACCCCAGATGGTTTCTGAGCGTGAGAAGAAGAATGCAGACATCATGGAACTCACAGGGTAACCAGGGCGACGCTTTTCACGTGCTGTTCCTGGCCAGTTGCCATCGCCTAATCCGGAATCCACCAACATTGAATTTGCACCATTGATTTCCAATGCAAGTTCCATTGCTTCTTTGTGCATTTCAGTCCAGAACATCTTGTTGGTTGCACCAAGCGCAGCCATGCTCAGATCTTTCTTGCCCATAAGAGTGGTGGACAAAGAACGCAGACCATTGATCTTAAGAATCTGAATCTTTGTGTAGTAGGTCATGAGGCGCTGACGAATGATGGGATCTTCTACAGATCCGTTTTCCTGGGCGGCGCGAACCATGGCCTTGTACTCGGATTCGAAACGACGGTAACCAGTGGTTGCGCTCATTCCGCGTTCAAATGCCAGCGTTGAGTTGGTAACAACCCAACCGTTGTTTACTCCACCAACAACGTTGTCCTTGGGGCAACGAGCATTGTTGAAGAACACTTCACAGAACTCTGCTGTTCCATCTGGCTGAACGATTCCACGAACTTCTACTCCAGGTTGACGCATAGGAACGAGCAAGTAAGAAATTCCCTTGTGCTTGGGTGCATCAGGATCTGTGCGAGTCAGCAAAAAGCAATAGTCGGCATGATGGCCCTGCGTTGTCCATACCTTTTGACCATTGATCACCCACTCATCACCATCAAGAACGGCAGATGTCTTGAGTGACGCAAGGTCTGAACCAGAGTTTGGCTCTGAGAAGCCCTGACACCAACGCATCTTGCCGTTAAGAATTTGTGGCAAGAACTCTTTCTTTTGCTCTTCAGTTCCCCACTGCAACAGGGTTGGACCTACGAGAGTGTCACCAAAGAAGTCTGCACGCATAGGTGCTTTTGCATTTGCGAATTCTTCTGACAAAACAACGCCTTGCATTGTGCTCAGTCCCTTGCCGCCGTATTCCTTTGGCCAGGTTGCACAGATCCATCCACCTTCAAACAATTTGTTTGGCCACTCATCGTTGAACTTCTTGCGCTCTTCGTTGCTCATTTCAAAGCCTGGTTCAAACCAGCCTTTTGGCAAATTATTTTTGAGCCAGTCGCGGATCTCAAGGCGGAAGGCCTCATCTTCGGGGGAGTAATCAAGTTCCATGGTGGACAAGTCTGCCCAATTTCTGGCTTTTCCACTGCATCCAATGAGTGTGATGGTTCACACACGGTTCACATGTGGCGAACATACCAGAAATGAGCCCTG
>JALRGJ010000035.1 GCA_023253435.1 Ilumatobacteraceae bacterium
AAAGATGACATTCCCAATTGGGATAGTGCCACCAAATGCCATAAACCACAGGGCCATAACGCGTGCACGGATTTCAATTTCTAGCCGACTCTGAAGCACCGTCATAAGTGAGGTAGTGGTTCCGAAGTAGGAGATTCCCAAAATGAATCCTGTAATGAATGCAAGGGGAACTGTGCGCACCGTTGCAAAAGCTGTCATTGCAACTGCAAAGAGGAGGAATCCTCGTCTCGAGGTCAAGCGTTTATCCACGTGCGCGAGAACCGTGCCAATAGACAATGCGCCCACGAGAGCGCCGCATCCCCATGTTGCGTATAACCATTTGTATGTCACGGTCTTTGGCTGAATATCAAATGCAAGTTTTGCAACGGCGGGGAATAAACCCACGTAAGCCAGACTCAAGAGAGAGAAGGAACTCATCGTTACAAGAATTCGCCCGATTGCCGGGCGCTCACGTGCGATACGAAATCCTGCCGTAAACGACTTCAGCCCCTCTTCTTTTTTGGAGGAGTTAGGTGGAATATGAATCTTAAAAATTGCCCACATCACACATAAATACGTTGCAGCATTGAAAATTAATACCTGACCTGGGGTGACGCCCCAACTCATTAAGAGGGCGACAATGATCGGCCCGGTCACACGGGAACCATTGACAGACGCAGAATTCAAGCTGATTGATCCGCCAAGATCCTCTGGCTTTACCAAACTGGGTAGCACGGCAGAAAATGCCGGAGCGTTAAATGCATTCCCGATTCCCACAAACGTTTGAGCAATAAATAGTGCCCAGATGGGGGAATGTTTGATGGTGAAGATGCCAAGCAGCACTGATCCGGTCATTTGAATTGTCTGGGCAAACAACAACCATTTTCGGCGATCAAATCTGTCCGCCATCACTCCGGCAGGAATAGAAAGAAGGAGCAACGGACCAAGTTGAGCAAAGACAAACACTCCCACCGTGGCGGCACTCTCCGTGCGTGAGTACACGTACGCGGGTAGCACCACATTTTGCATCCACGTTCCGATGCTGGATAAGAAATTGGAAATCCACATCACACGGAACTGCGGATATGAAAATGCTGAGCGTGCGGTACCAGGACGCGGAGGATTTTTTCCTGGTTTGATGATTTGCTCAGGCGTCATAAGGGGGTGTTGTAAAACTACTTCTCGGAGCACGGTGGGGCAGTGTTCGCCCATCAGTAGGTGAGACTCTGTGAAATTATTTAATGCCCGGGTTCACAAGAGATAGGAAGATACGAAGGCCCAAATATTCCTACTCCCGTTGGCTTATAAGTAGGAGTGCCAGTCAGTGCAAGTTGTGGCATCCGTTGTGAGAGCACAATGAACGCTTCTTGTAATTCTGCGCGGGCAAGCGATGCTCCGAGGCAGTAATGAATTCCCGATCCAAATGACATATGGGGTTGTCCCACGGGCTCACGAGTGATGTCAAAGGTTTCTGGCTCCGGAAAAATACCGCTATCAAAATTGGCTGAGCTCATAGATGCTGACATCAAAGTTCCTTTAGGGAAGAGTACGCCGTTGTATTCAATGTCTTCAGATGCGAATCGCACCGTTCCTCCTACGGCACCGTGGTACCGCATCACTTCTTCAACTGCTCGAGGCGCAAGCGACGGATCATTTCGCAGTAGTTCCCACTGATCTGGATGTTCTGCAAAAAGTGCAAGTGCTAAGCCGAGTTGATTTCTTGTGGTGTCCGTACCTCCAACAATGACAGCCTCCACCATCATCTCTAACTCATCGGTTGTTAACTTGTCACCTTCTTCTTCTGCAGATATGAGATCTGTGATGAGATCATCTGTAGGGGTATCTCGTCTGTTGGCAATCAACTCACGCGTGTAAGCATTCAACTCTTTGCGAGCCGCCACAATGATGGGAACTTGAGACGCAAGATCTTCACTAAAGATGCGCAATACGTCTGTTGCGAGACGACTAAATAACTGCCAATCTTCTTTTGGTGCCCCCAGCAGTTCACAGATAATGGGAATGGGATAGGGCTCACAAATTGCTTCCACAGCGTCACCGCCTCCCGATGCCGCAATAGGGTCCACAAGTTCATTCACCACTTGTCGCATGAATGGACGCAAGCGGTCAGAGCTTCGAGGTGAAAAGGCTGGTGCCACCAGGCGCCTAAGACGAACATGGACTTCGCCCTCGGCACTCAAGATGCTGACACGCTCACGGTTGAATTCTTTGTCAGTGATGCCTTGAATTTGTGCGGCAAGGCCAGCAGCTGAGTGCCAACGCTTGTCACGCAATACACCAATTACTGATTCGTAAGTAAGTACGGAATACCCAATTTCGGTTTTTGCTAGCCAGTGCTCGGAAGCGATACCCCGGAGTAAGGCTTGTCGCTCTTGACGTGATTGTCCGGCGCGAAAGGGAACGGTGGGAAGAGTGAGATTTTCGGCATGGGTCACCCCTCAAACATACGCCCATTCCGATTTCATGGTGTTACGCTCGCTGGGTCCCCGTTTGGAGGTGAGATGGACGTCAATGATCCCGTAGTAGCGCTCGACCATGTGCACAAGAAATACGGATCATTCACAGCCGTCCACGAAGCCAATTTCTCCATCGGACGTGGAGAGTTCTTTGCCATGCTGGGGCCTTCTGGCTGTGGCAAGACCACAACACTCAAGATGATTGCTGGCTTTGAGCAGCCCACCTCTGGGCGCGTGTTGCTTGAGGGTCAGGATGTCTCTCAAGTCCCTCCCCATAAGCGCAATGTCAACACAGTGTTTCAGCAATACGCACTATTTCCCCACATGTCGGTGTTCGACAACGTGGCATTTGGTCCACGTAGCAAAAAACTCTCCGATTCGGAAGTAAAAAAGCGTGTGACTGAAATGTTGCACGTTGTGCGCCTAGATGAATTCTCTGAGCGTAAGCCAGCGCAGTTATCCGGTGGCCAACAACAAAGAGTTGCATTAGCCAGAGCGTTGGTGAATTTACCAAGTGCGCTTTTGCTCGACGAACCACTTGCTGCACTAGATCTCAAACTTCGTGAGGCAATGCAAATCGAACTAAAAAGAATTCAGCGCGAAGTAGGTATCACGTTCGTTTTTGTCACCCATGATCAGGGAGAAGCGCTCACGATGAGTGATCGTATTGCTGTCATGAGTGAAGGTCGGGTAGAGCAAGTAGGAACTCCAGAAAACATTTACGCTCGACCAGAGTCATTATTCGTGGCCGGTTTCATAGGCTCAGCAAATCTGTTACCAGGAGTCATTGCATCCTCAGGCGGTGAATTGGTTGTTGAACTACAAGGTGGTAACAAAATTGCAGTTCTCGCAAACAATGTTGCTCCCGGAGCTTCACATGAAACTGGTGGTCGAGTAACAGTGATGCTGCGTCCAGAACAAATTTCGCTTGGGCAACAAGGCGATATCACAGTTCGAGTCACCGACAGTGTGTTCCAGGGCTCTTCTGTTCGTGTTGTTGGCCGGATGAATGACAACACTGAAATCACGGCTTTGGTCTCAGTAGATCCATCACACAAAACTCCCGCTCCCGGAGACAACCTGTATATGTCGTGGCATCCACAAGCTCCTTACGTGCTTGATGGTTGGCCCGACACTGCTGGCTCTAATTCCACCAATGTCGATTCCATCGAGGCCACCCTCTAAGTGGTCATGCCACTTCCACACCCCATCACCGATAGGAGAAAACAATGAGCACACGTCAGAAAACATCTGAGTCGCAAAGTCCACGATATTCACGTCGTGAATTTCTCATTCGCTCCGGTGTCGTTGGTGTTGGTGCGGTGTCACTCCCTGCAATCTTGTCGGCGTGTGGTGGAGGTGGAGGATCATCTCAAGCAACAAATACTTTGTATTTTGAAAATTGGCCCGGATACATGGACTCAGAGACCGTTGCTTTATTCAAGAAAGAAACCGGCATTGACTTCACGTACACCGAAAAGTTCAATGACAATAACGAATACTTCGCCAAAGTGCAGCCGTTATTGGCAAAGGGAAAAACTATTAAGCCAGACCTAGTGGCTCCTACCTACTGGATGGCCGCTCGCTGGATTCAATTGGGTTGGGCTCAAAAAATTGAAATGGAGGCCATCCCTAACGCAAAAAACTTGCGTAAAGACTTGAAGTCACCTTCCTGGGACAAAAACAATGAGTACCAGTTGCCCTACCAAACTGGTATCGCTGGTATCGCGTACAACGCGTCAATAACTGGCAGGGAGTTAAAGAGTGTGGAAGACCTCTTCGACCCAGCCTTCAAGGGCCAGATTGGAATGCTCACAGAAATGCGTGACACGGTGGGGCTAATTGCAATGGCAAATGGCATTAAGTTGAGTGAAATTTCTTCGTTTGATCAAGTCGCAAGCGCCTTTGACAAATTGGAAGCTGCCAAAAAAGATGGTCAAATTCGTTCGTTCACCGGTAACGACTACATGGATGATTTGAGTGCCGGAAACTTTGCCGCATGTGTTGCGTGGTCTGGGGATGTGCTGCAGTTACAGGCAGAGAACCCTGATATCAAGTTTGTGATTCCTGAAGAAGGTGGCACAAGTTGGTATGACACCATGTTGTTGGTGGAAGGTTCCCAACATGGAGAACAAGCAGCTAAGTGGATGGACTACATCTACGATCCTGTGAATGCTGCTCGCATCACGGCGACTGTTCAATACATCTCACCTGTAGACGGCGTTCGCGATGAGTTGGTGAAACTTGGTGGGGAAACAGCGAAACTTGCGGAGAGTCCGTTGTTGTTCCCATCCGATGAAGAAATTGCGCGTTTGCAAAGTTGGGGCGCCTTGTCAGAAACAGAAGAAGCAAAGTTCGATGAGCGCTTTGCAACAATCATTGGCGCTTAGCGATACATCACTGAGATGACCGGCGTTACTTCACATAGACAAAGAACGGTTCGTCGGCCAGAACTGGTAGGCCTAGGTGTATTGGCCACTGTTGGCGTGGGACTCATTGCCATTGCTGCAGAATGGATTACTGGGGTGGGCGCAACGGTGATTGCGATATTTCTTCTCGCCGCTCTCGTGTCCGTTGTGTGGACTGCATTTGTAGGTGGCCTCGATGCTCGCCGTGCGCTTGCTCCTTACGGGTTACTGAAACCTGGAATGTTGTGGCTGTGTTTGTTCTTCATTGCTCCTTTGTGGTCAATGCTAGAAATGTCCCTTTCCAGTAAGAAGAGCCGGTTTGATTTCTTGCCATCTTTCACGTGGGAATGGGGAAATTTTCAAAAAGCACTCACTGATTTCGCTCCTCAATTTGGAAGAAGTTTCGGATACGCAGCGGCCGCCACCTTGTTGACTTTGGCAATTGGGTATCCGATTGCCTATGTGATCGCCTTCAGGGGAGGACGTTTTCGGTCACTACTTCTTGGCCTCGTTGCTGTTCCATTCTTCACTTCGTACCTCATCAGAACAATTGCATGGCAGAGTTTGTTGTCAGATAGGGGACCAATTGTTGGCACCATCGACAAGCTGGGTCTGAATGCTCCTCTTGAGTGGCTTCACATCATGAACAACGGCAGATTGATGAATACGCCTGCCGCCGTCATTGGTGGCCTCACATACAACTTTCTTCCTTTCATGATCTTGCCCATTTATGTCAGCCTGGAAAAAGTTGATGTGAAGTTGGTCGATGCAGCAATGGATCTCTACTCAACGGTGTCACAAGCTTTCCGTCGTGTGGTGTTCCCCATGTCGTTGCCGGGCGTATTTGCGGGGAGCCTCTTAGTGTTCATTCCGGCGGCAGGTGATTTTGTTAATGCTCAATTTTTGGGTAGCCCAGAAACCACCATGATTGGTAACAGCATTCAAAATCAATTTCTTGTTCAGTTGAACTACCCACTTGCATCCGCAATGTCTTTGGTGTTGATGGCGGTTATTACTGCTTCGGTGCTTGTGTATGCGCGTTTCATGGGAACGGAAGACATCGCATGACCGCGGCACAGGCGCCTAGGCAAGCAATGGGTCGAAAGATAGTAAATGCCATTGCATCGTTAGGAATGCTGTACCTATTTGCGCCAATTGTCGTCATCGTGCTGTTTTCCTTTAATCAGCCAAAGGGAAAATTCAATATTGTGTGGCAGGGTTTTACCTTGGATAACTGGCGCCGCCCATTTGCGGTGCCAGAGCTCACGGATGCATTGCTAGTCAGTTTGAAAGTTGCTTTTTTCTCAACCTTGATTGCAACAATTTTAGGAACGATGATTGCGCTGGCTCTGAGCAGATACAAGTTCAGAGGCAACGGAGCGATCAATTTATTTTTGGTGCTACCGCTTACTTCGCCTGAAGTTGTTCTCGGATCTTCATTGGCAACATTGTTTATCTCTCGAGGAGTTGACTTTGGCTATGTCACGGTGGTGATCGCTCACGTCATGTTCCAGGTTTCATTTGTGGCAGTTACTTTGCGCGCCAGGATCAGGGGGTTTGATTGGACCCTTGAACAAGCCGCAATGGATCTCGGTGCCAGCCCTCAACGTGCGTTTTGGAGAATTACATTTCCGTTGATTCTTCCAGGAATCACAGCAGCCGCGCTTCTCTCTTTTGCGTTATCTATCGACGACTTCATCATTACCTTCTTTAATGCCGGTTCATTGGTGACATTCCCACTTCAGATCTTTGGTGCATCGCGTGTGGCTATCCCGCCACAGATAAATGTTCTTGCCACCATGCTTCTGCTCGGAAGCGTTTTACTCATGGTGGGTGGCGTCATTCTTGAGTCGCGCAAACAAAGAAAAACCTTGGCAGTCACAAAAACGAGAAAGTAAATGCCCATGACCAAGGAGCCCCGAATAGCCATTGCCCCAGCAACTTCACCAGAGTGGGTAAATCAAGCAGTGATCGCAGGGGGCGGTGTGATTGTGGAGCCAGCGCACGCAACTGCTGCAGTGTGGACAGCAGCACGTGATTCGCAGGGCTTGCAAAATTTTCTGACAGACAATCCACATCTTGAGTGGATGCAAGTTCCTTTTGCTGGGGTGGAGAATTTCATTCCCTTCATGGATGATTCACGCACGTGGACATGTGGCAAAGGTGTGTATGCAGAACCGGTAGCGGAAATGGCAGTGTCCCTAGCACTGGCAGGTATGCGCAATGTTGGAAATTATGCCCGTGCAACAGAGTGGACGCCACCAGCAGGACGCAATCTTCTTGATGCGAATGTCACCATAATTGGTGGGGGAGGTATTACCGAGTCCCTCATCAGAATTCTCGCTTCATTCAGATGCAAAGTGACTGTTGTAAGAAGAAATGTTGAACATATAGAAGGGGCCGACACTGTTGTTGGGCCAGAGAACCTGGTTGATGCTCTGGTGGGAGCTGATGCGGTTTTTCTCACCTTGGCGTTGACACCAGACACCATCGGCATCATCGGGCGACCTGAATTTGAAGTAATGGAGCCACATGCATGGATCATCAATGTGGCGAGGGGCGCTCATATTGTGACCGACGATCTTGTATGGGCTCTGCAAAATGGAGTCATCGGCGGGGCAGGGCTTGACGTGACGGATCCAGAACCGTTACCCACAGGTCATCCGCTATGGACACTTCCAAATTGCATCATTTCGCCTCATGTGGGGAACACCCCAGAGATGGCCATTCCCTTGTTGTCTGCGCGTATTACGGAGAATGTTCGTCGTTACAGCGTTGGAGAAGAACTCATTGGTCTTGTCGATATCCGCGCAGGCTACTGAACCAATATCCATGGTGTGGTATCTCTCGGTAGTCTGACCCTTACCGGGCGCATAGCTCAGCTGGTTAGAGCACTACGTTCACATCGTAGGGGTCGGGGGTTCGAGTCCCTCTGCGCCCACCCATCATCGATTTCTCAAGATGTATCCAAGAGCGAATCAGGGAAGTAGCGTCTGACTGTATGCGACGACTTTGTGAACGACCCGGGTGCGGCGCACCTGCACAAGTGTCGTACGGAATGGACAAAGTCAATCTTGTTGTTTGGATAGACAATGCTGCGATTCCAGAACGTGAGCATGCTGGGCGTTTGTGTCGAAGGCATGCCGATGCGTTAGTAGTGCCTCGAGATTGGTCTATTGATGATCGCCGCCAAGAAAAGCCACTCCTGTTTCGTCAACTACCTGATGAAACCTCTGGCTCATCTCGGCCAAAGGTGAAGCGCTCCTCTCCAAAGGTGCGTGAAAATACGGGAAGTATGTTGCGTCCATCTCTCTTTGAAGAGATAGAAGCGCAAGTCGATCAGGCATTATCTGGAGCCACTCGAATCAGTTCTCCAGAAGAAAAAATTGATGTCGTTGAAGATGAGAGTTCAATTGATCCAGATGAGACCAAGGCGATTCCTTGGTCGCCGCGATTAGGGGCCAACGCTGTGCCAGATGATGAACCATCACCAACATTTGGACGACTATTGGGCAGAGCGTTTGGGCAAAAAAAGTCAGAGAACGAATAGTGAAGTATTCGTCTTCTGTTGATATTCAGAGCCCTAAAGAATCAGTGAGGCCATTTGTATCATCACTTTCTCAGTATCCGTTGTGGATGCCGCTTGTGCATACAGTGCAAGAAATTGATAGTGAGACGTGGTGGGTGGAATTACGGGCAAAAGTAGGCCCGCTTGCTCGATCAAAGCGCTTACGCATGCGACGAACGATAAATAGCTCTGATCACATCAGATTTGAACGCCAAGAAGACGACGGCAAGAAGCACTCGCCGTGGCAACTAGACGCAAAGATTTTTGATCATCCGCTAGGTGTCACCGTGGTGATGGAAATGCAATATGGCGGCTCTTTATGGACCGGTGGAATACTCGACAAAGTGCTGGCTACGCAAGCTGATGCGGGTAAGAAACGACTGGCAGAACTAGTTCAACGTTCCTAGACAGTGAACCACAGTGTCTGGCGTGGCAGAGTGGAGCCATGCCAGAAGAGACCACAGAACAACTTGCTGTGCGACTTGCCTCTGTGTTGGAGGTAGCCCAGGTAACAGGATTACGGCGTTTGTCTGGTGGGGCATCTCGTGAGACATGGATGTTCCAAGCAGAAAATAATGGCTATGTCTTGCAGAGATCACGTGCAGGAACGCCAGGTGGCTTAGCCGATGAACCTGCTGTATTAACGGCAGTTCATGCTGCTGGCGTGCCAGTGCCTGAACTTGTAGTGAACGGTACAAAAAGTGATGCGCTAGATCGCCCCTTCATGATTGTTCGAGCGGTAGAGGGTGAAACTATTGCGAGAAAAATTTTGAGAGATCCAGAGTTTGCACATGCAAGAACTTCACTTCCTTCAGACTTGGGGGTAGCTGCAGCAAAACTGCACAGCATTGATGCATCGCTAGTTCCCACTCTGGTGGCTGATGATCAGGTGGATAGATATCGGCTAGTGCTGGATCAACTTGGCGAGCCCCATCCGGTATTTGAAGCAGCGTTTCGGTGGTTAGAGATGAATCGTCCAGCGAGTAAAAAGCAGTGCATTGTGCACGGCGATTTTCGACTGGGAAACGTGATGGTGGATAGAAATGGCCTCACCGCAGTTCTTGATTGGGAGTTGGCCCACATTGGAGACCCCATGGAAGATTTGGGTTGGCTCTGTGTTCGGGCATGGCGCTTTGGCGGTGATCATCCAGTTGCAGGTTTGGGTAAATACGAAGAACTCTTTGACGCATATGAAACTGTCAGTGGCATTCGCCCTGATCTGGACGTGGTGAAGTGGTGGGAAACGCTTGGCACTCTTAAGTGGGGAATTATGTGTATCACTCAAGCCAATGCACATCTTTCAGGTGTTGCGCGTAGTCATGAGCTTGCTGCCATCGGACGTCGAGTA
>JALRGJ010000036.1 GCA_023253435.1 Ilumatobacteraceae bacterium
CGGCTGCAGTAATCACTCGAGCTGTTGCAGCCACACCGTCTGCTACAGCTGTGGCGTTGTCACCTGTGCGGTGGTATTCCTCTTTCATTCGTGAAAGCAAGAAGACTTCGTAGTCCATAGATAAACCAAAGACAATGGCGAATAAGAACATGGGTGCCCACGCTTCCACTGGTCCAGGTTTTCCGATTTGGAAAAAGTCACCAAGCCAACCCCATTGGAAAACAGCAACGATCACACCGTAAGCAGAACCAACTGATAGCAAATTCATCAGCACTGCTTTTAATGGAACGAGGATGCTCCGGAACACTGCCATAAGAAGAATGAATGACAACACCAGAACAATTCCAATCAACCAAGGTAAGCGTTGCGCCAAGTAATCGGAAAAATCGATTCCTCCTGCTGTGAAGCCACCCACTTTTGCGTCAACATTTGTTCCTGGAATTACATCTGAACGGAGTCTGTGAACAAGATCGGAAGTGGCTTCATCTTGTGGTGCTGTCGTTGGGTAGGCAATCACTAACCCAACTTCTTTGCTGTTCAGTGGCACGGGAATTGCAGCCGCAATACCTTCAGTTGTGCTGAGTGTTTGAGCAAATGCCTGCATCTCTTTTGGTTGTGCTGGGGTGGAGCCACCCACTGCAATGTAGAGAGGGCCATTGAATCCTGGTCCAAAGCCCTCACTAATGAGGTCATATGCCTGACGAACATCAGTGTCTTGAGCGGCATTGCCGTTATCACTGAAGCCAAGACGCAGAGAGAACATGGGCGCCGACAAAAGCCCAAGAATTCCTACCGAAATCAACAGAGATGTCCAAGGGCGGTGTTGTATCACTCTGCTCCAACGCCACCACACTGAATGTTGATGATTGTTTTGGGCACGATGTGGCAACGGAGTACGCAAAGCGGTGGAAAAGAAGCGAAGACCCTGCACAACTGCCGCCACCACAAGGCCAGCGAAAGCGAATGCAATTGTGTGGGTGAAGATTGCAACCATTGCCGCAGTAACAGCAACAGCAAGTGAGATAACTGCGGCACGAGATGTGTTGTCGATTCTTGTTCCCACCATTGCGAGAAGCGCAGGCAACAAAGTGACTGATGCAATCATCATGACTGCAACACCGATTGCCATTGCAACGGAGAAGCCACTCACAAATGCAAGTCCTATAGAAAGCAAACCGAGCAAGGCGATGACAACTGTGATTCCTGCAAATAAGACTGCTCTGCCTGAAGTATCTATGGCTTCAAGAATTGACTCTTCAACAGATAACCCATCGTGAAGTGCTTCTCGATAACGGGTGACAATAAATAGTGCGTAGTCAATTCCCACACCAAGTCCAATCATGGCAACCATTGAGGTTGCTTCGCTTGGCATTGACATCAAGTTGCTCACAATGGTGACAATTCCTGATGCAGCTGCAAGACCAAGAAGTGCGATACCAATGGGCAAACCCATCGCAATGACAGAGCCGAATGCGAGAACCAGAATGATGACTGCTGCGAGCAGGCCGAGGGCTTCACTTTCAGGAAGTGCAAATTCACGGAAGAGTTGTCCGCCATACTTCACTGTTATTCCAGTTGTTGCCCGCAGTGGCTCGGTGATCTCTTTGATCTGATCCGCAACAACTTCCATCTCTTGCAGAGACATATCTTCTGGGGTGGTGATTTGAGCGAATGCAATATTGCGTTTTTGGTTCACTTGAGTGGGAACGTCGTATGGGCTCAAAACACGAAGACGCGGAAGAGTAGAAACCTCTGCTAGTGCAGCGCCAATGGCCTTTTTTAACTCTTGGTCATCAATGGTGGAGTCAACTTTGAGCACGATCTGGCTACTTTCTCCACCGTCACTTGGGCTGACTGCGGAGATCATTTCTTGAGCATCCTTGGCATCGCTATTGGGAAGCTGCATCTCGGTACGGAAGGCATCGCCAACAGAGCCACTGACTGCCGAAATGATGATCACTAGTGGCAACCAGATTCCAAGAACCATGGTCTTTTTCTTACGAACAGCAAAAGTGGCAATGGTGCGCAGCACGTGAGTTCCTTTATTGGGGGGCAGTGAAAGGTTAGAGACTCAGCACCTGAGACCGAGCGAGGAACGGTACGGTTTCTGTAGATGGAAACACATGTCACACCAGAGAATAGAGCGCATTCCTCTGTCCTTGGTCGCATCACTCGTCTGGATAGAGGGTGGAGCACTGTGTTGTTAGAAGACAGATCTGTTGCTCGAGTGCGCAATTTGGGTGTTGAAGTAGCAGTTGGCGACAACGTCACAATTTCTGCTGATGGTGAACGAGTGGAAAAAGTTCACGAACGTAAGAGTGCACTCACGAGAAGAAGTTCTTTTGAGGGAGCTCGCGGTACTAGACAAATTGTGGCAAGCAATATCGACACTGTTTTTGTGGTGCATGCAGTGAACGCACCAGTCAATAAACGTCGTCTTGAACGAGAACTTGTTTTGGCCTTCGATAGCGGAGCAACACCAGTTCTTGTCTTAACGAAAACAGACTTGGTGGACGAAAGTCATGTTTCAGAAGTAACTAGTGAATTGGCTGAAGTTGCTCTTGATGTAGACATCGTTGCTTTGAGTTCTCGCACGGGTGATGGAGTGGATGCAATTCGTAATTATGCAAAGTCTGGCGAGACAGTTGCCTTTATTGGAGCCAGTGGCGTGGGTAAGTCCACATTGGTAAATGCTTTAGTGGGGCACGAGGTGCAGCGCACTGGAGAAGTACGTGAAGATGACCAACGAGGGAGACACACCACTGTTGCCGCAGAATTGATCGAACTTCCGGGGGGTGCCTGGCTCCTCGATACACCTGGACTACGTGCGGTGACTTTATGGACAAGTGGAGTTGGTATTGAACGTGCCTTTGCAGACGTTTTTGAGGTTGCAAACAATTGTAAGTTTCGTGATTGCAAACATATTGATGAACCGGAGTGTGCAGTAAATGCAGCCATACAACGTGGGGATTTGTCTGAAGAGCGCTTGCAGTCAATGCGCCGGTTAGTGGCTGAAGAGCTCTCCGTAGAAGAAGAGCAAATTGAACGCGAACGAGCTCAAGATCGACGCGGTGTAAGAAAACCTAAAAACCGCTGATTACTTGGTGAATTGAATTCCCACGATTGTTCCACCACCCGCATTGTCGAGAACATAGGTATGAGCCTCGTTATCTTCTGCAAATTGGGCAACAATCGCAAGACCTAAACCTGAGCCCGGCATGCTTCGCGTTGCCGTAGCCCTATAGAAGCGATCAAACACCATGGGTTTATCTGCATCTGAAATTCCTGGCCCATGATCTCTCACTTCAACTCGAAGTTCTCCAACATGCACCTCTATCTCAGAACTGCCACCGGAGAATTTAATGGCGTTGTCTACCAAGTTTGAAAGAGCCCGATCTAATTGTTGAGGACGAGCAAATACAACCGTTTGGGGAGTCACATGTACAGAAATAGGAGCGGTTGTCCTTCGTTGAGCCCTTGTGACAACTTCGTGAGCCAACTCATCAAGATCTACTGATTCAGGTTTCTCTGCAGCGCGTTGGTCTGTGGCTAACGAATTCAGTTCCGCACTGAGTTCCACTAACTCATCAACTTCTGCGCGCATGTCCGCCAAAATTGCTGCTCTATCTTCTGGGCTTAACGTCGCGCGCTCTAACAACTCGGCATTTGCACGCAAACTTGTGAGGGGAGTGCGTAACTCGTGGCTTGCATCTTGCACAAGTCGACGTTGACGCTCACTGCTATTACGTAATGCATCCAACATGGTGTTGAAACTGGTAGATAACTTGCCTACTTCGTCTCTACCTGCTCCCTCAATTCTGCGGTCGAGATTTTGTGTAATGGCAATTTCTTCTGCTGTGGTTGCCAACTTGCTGAGGGGCTTGCTCACGCGCGATGCAAAGAGCCAACTCATTGCACCAGCGATGATCACGGCAATGGCTGCAAGAATGGTAAGCCATGTACGCATTCCATCGCGCGCATCATCGATGATTTGAGTGTCTTTAGCTACTTGGATGAGGTCTCCTGTGGCAGATCTGACTGTCATCATTCTGAATACTCGACCATCAATGGTGATGTCTCTGTACAAAGCCACACGAACGCCTGGCTCCAGATTGTTCTCGGCTTCACTCACGGGTAGGTCTGGATAGCCATTTGCATGATGGATTACTCCGTCTGGAGTAATGATTTGGGTAAACGAATCAATATCTGGCTCAAAAATGGCACGAGTATTGAAACCTCTTCCGAATGCGTCATCAAGGAAGGAACGCTGATTCTCTAATTGTCGAGTAATGCGCCCCACTCTTTGATTGAGCGATTCTGTTACTTGGTTTTCCAACTGTTGGGTGGCAACTCTGTAGGCCCCAATGCTCATGGCAGTGGCAAGAACAAAAACGAGGGAACCAGAGATAAGAGCGAAGCGAGTGCGTAAATTCATTTCTCTTTCACCGTGTATCCCACTCCACGAATGGTGTATACCATTCTACTTTCTCCCTCTTCTTCTGTTTTGCGTCGAAGATAACCAATGTAAACATCTAAAGATTTTGAACTTGTTTCGAAGTTGTAACCCCAGATCGTTTCGTAAATAGTTTCACGACTCACCACCGCACCTGGTTGTTGCATGAGTAGTTCGAGCAAATCAAACTCTGTTTTAGTTAGCTGCAACTCTCTCTCGCCTCGGTGAGCTTGTCTTGTCAGTGAGTTCAAAGTGAGATCACCAACTCGTAACACGGCAGACGAAGTTGCAGTTGCGTTCCTACGCAACAGAGCGCGACAACGTGCAAGAAGTTCATCCACAACAAAGGGCTTCACTAGGTAGTCATCTGCACCTGCATCTAGGCCAGCAACTCGATCACCCACTTCAACACGTGCAGTTAATAAAAGAATTGGCGTGTCAACTCCCCGAAATCGTGCTTCCCTACACACCGTGAGCCCATCTGCAAATGGCATCATCACGTCAAGAACGGCAAGATCAAAGCGGGATTTTGTGAGGGCCTCAAGAGCAGCCTGGCCATCATTCACTGCGGTGACCTCATATGACTCCAGTTCAAGCACTCTTTGAACGGCCTTACGAACAGAGGCGTCATCCTCGGCAATCAGTACTTTTCGGGTGTCCATGACGCCACCGTACCCATATTCCGTAAGGGTTTGCCGTACATTGGCCTGATTCTTGGAATCCTCTTACCTAACTCATGTTTACTCCTTACCTAAGCCCGTGAAAGTGGAGCCAGCCAGGAAGACCTGGTGAAACCCCACACAAAGGAAAAGAACAATGAATAGCAAGTCCCGTTTCACAAAGATCGCAATAGCCACAGGGCTCGTTGTCTCAAGTGGTGCGGCCGTCCTTGGCCTCACCGGTTTTGCCAGCGCTCAAATGGCACACAACGACCAAGTTTCTGTTGTGCGCGCTGCAGATAACTCTGATGCACTTCTGGTGGCTCCTGAAGTCAGCAGTGATGCAAGCGTTGGCGCAACTGGAGTAACCGGCGCAACTGAAACTCACGCTGATCGCCCTCACCCCATAGCAGTTGCTGCAAAAGCGCTGGGAATGACTGAGGCTGAATTGAAGACAGAGCTTCAAGCAGGCAAGTCCATCGCAGATGTTGCAAAAGCAAAGAATGTAGATCTTGCCGATGTCAAGAAGGCAATGCTTGCTGAGTTGAAGGCTCACCTAGATGAAGAGGTGAAGAGTGGTGAGCACACTCAAGCAGAAGCAGATGCAAAGTACGCAGAAATGAGTAGCCGTATTGACACCATGCTCAGCACCGCTGGTTTGCCAATGGGCAAAGGTGGTCATGGCGGCAAGGAAGGTCGTGGTGGACACGGACCAGCTCGTTTTGCTACCGAGGCACTGGCCAAGACATTGAAGTTGACAGCTGCTGAGTTGCAAACTGAACTGCAATCTGGCAAGTCACTTGCTGCAATTGCTTCAGCGCAAAATGTAGACATTGCAGATGTGAAGGCAACACTCACATCAGACTTCACTGCTCATTTAGATGAAGAAGTGACGAGTGGTGAGCACACCCAAGCCGAAGCTGACGCAAAGCTTGCAGAGTTTAAGACTCGCCTTGATGACATGGTGAATGGTGTTCGCCCTGCTGGTGGTCCAGGAATAGGCGGCAAGCACGGTGGCCATGGCCGTGGTCACCACGGCGGAGAAATGGGCACACCTGCGCAAGGCTCAACAAATCAGGCACAGGGAACAGCTTTCTCTGCATAACAAGTAGCCACTCAGTGGCTCACACAATTGATCCCCCATCAGTAGAGCGGCCGGAGTCCAGCGAAAGCTGAGGCTCCGGTTGCTTTTTGTGAACAGAGATCATTTGCAGAAATAGTCATCCGCCAAAAACTGGAGCTGTGTCTTGCAAAATGTGCGAAGTTGCGTGCAGAGAAATTGCAGGGAGGCGAATTCCTATCACGGGAAGGTGTAACCGTTGACGAAGTGCCACGGTGAGAACGCCTGTGATTTCATCTTTGTGAACAAGTACTTCTACGTACTTTGGTGCCATGTTTGTAGCAGTGAGCTGAGGGTCATCGGATGTAGCAACGGCACGAGCAATGACACGAGAGGTGTCGTTGAGGTGGAGAGTTTTCACGCATACAAATGCAGTGCTTGCAATTAATCCGAGACATATCAGAAAGAAAGGGAGGAGCATGGCAAATTCCACAGTCGCCTGGCCTCTGACTGTATGTGCCGGTGAAGAACTCAACTATGAGCCGGGGACAGTTGTATCTGGAGATGTGCGCGAAAATATGTCGAGAAATATGGTGTCAAAGAGAGAACCAATTTTTCCTGCGCCACCACCTGCTGTGGCCCAAGCAATCACCAGTGATGCCATGATGGCTGCAACCAAGAGGATTAGTGCATATTCAGTTGTTGCTTGACCACGTGATGGTGTGAGAGAGACTTTTTTAAATCGCATAAGACTCCTAGGGATGTTGTTGATGTGGTGTATGTGTTCAGCACTACAACGAAGATGGAAATGTCACTTGTAAAAAAACAAGTGTGAGAAATGGAGCAAGGGTTCCCAAAAGGAAAGATGGAAGAATGCAGAACACGAGGGGCATAGTGAGCCGCGTGGGGAGTGTCCTGATGCGTGTTTCCGACTCACGTCGTCTTTCAATCCTCGCCTCTGTGGATAATTGATGAACGGCTTGCATGACAGGTAAGCCATCTGTGTTCGCAGAACAGATGAGCGAAGCAAAATTTTGTGCAAAAGCTGACTCATGTTGACAAAGTGGCGCCAATGCCGTTTCTAGGGGCTCACCGTTGTGAAGAGCGACAGAAATGCTGCGTGCAAGTGGGGATTGGAGTGGCATGTCAAGAAATGAACTGGAGATGGAAAACCCCGAAAAAAGTGAGACGCATAGGTGGTCCGCTATTTGCAAAATATTGTCGTTCACATTGTTATGAAGGGAACGACGAATCATCGCTCTTATCCATTTCCAGCCAAATCCATTGAGCGCAATTGCACTGATATAGGACGTCAGAAATATAGGACTAGTGAGCCCCTCACGCACAGATGCGCTGAAGATGACTCCCACAATGAATGCAAAAATAGGAACAACCGTTAACAATTGTGCAGACAAGGAAGCTTGAGCCGCTGCAAGTTGAGACTCAAGGGCGCATTGTCTGATGTCACGGAGTGTGCGCGATACGTAATCTAAAGATTGAGGTACGAAATGGGATTGAACCAGCGTGCGCGAAATCAATTCAAGCGCTGAAGCGTCGTCACTCTTTAATTGTTGACAAGCATTTTCCAGACATTGAGTAACTGGAATTGCATTTTCTAAGTCGTGTAGAAGAGAAGTGAAATGTGGAGAGTGATCACGAAGAGCGGAGCCGAGAGCCTCACGTGCCGCCATCCCTCTGCGGGTGTAACGACTTAATGAATCACAAAAGAGTGGCCAATCACAATCAAAAACGTGAGAATCCTCAGGGTTCTCTTTAATGTTTTTTATGTAAACAGATTGTTGGAGTCTGGATTTTGTCACTGTTCGATCGGCAAACAGAAAGACTCGCGGTGTGAGATATGAAGTGAAGACAACAGAAGTCGTCATAAAAATGAACACCTCATGCATGGCTATGAATATCAAAAGCTATAGAAATGTCGCCATTCATGATTTGTACTATTTGAGAAATCGTGCGTTTTCGTGTGCCGTTCCGATGCACATGGATTACCGCGTCAATAGAACTCTCAACGAGAAGTCGCGCTTGATCGATTGTCCATTGAGAAGAGTCCCGCACCACCATTGAAGACAATCGAGAAATGGTGTCTGGGGCAGAGACTGCATGTGCGGTACTCCAGCAGCCTCTGTGTCCAGATGAGAGGGCTAAGAGCATGTCTATTACTTCCGCTCCCCGTACTTCTCCCACTAGTAGTCGGTCTGGTCGCATTCGGAGAGAAGCCTTTACCAGTTGTTGCAAATTAATTTCACCCACGCCCTCGCTATTTGATGCACGTGTCTGCATGTACACAACATGTGGGTGCGCACATTTCAGTTCGTGAGTGTCTTCTACACATACCACTCGCTCTGCTGGGTGAAACCATTTAGTGACGGCAGATAAGAGTGAAGTCTTGCCCGATGATGTAGCTCCTGAAATCACCACATTTGCACGTGAGTGAATGAGATCTTTTACAACGTTGGTTGCATGATCGTTTCCAAAAGCCGCTAGAGGAAGTATTCGCTGTGGGAATTTTCTGATGGAAACAGAGATTCCGTTCACTGCAATGGGTGGAATGACAACACAAGCTCGAGAACCATCAGGCAGTGGAGCATCGAGAATGGGAGATAGTAGATCTAGGCGTCTCCCAGACGCACGAGCAATGTGTTCGATACACACGCTTAATTGTTCTCTAGTGATTCGCCCACTTGGACGAACTCCAAGTGCGTCCTCCACAAAGATGTGCTCTCCGTCAATGACCATGATTTCTGAAATATCTGGGTCATCAAGGAGAGGCTGTAGTGGGCCAAGTCCGATGGCCACGGGCTAGATGTTTGTGATGTGTTGTCCAAAAAGTTGTTCAACACGAGAGGGCAGTAAGCCGGCATCGACTGCACGTGAAATTGCAGCATCAAATGGAATTTTTGCTGAAATGGGAACTCCAAGTACATGACCAATATCTTTTGTTGTCAGCGCTCTTTGTGGTTCTTCAATGACAAAAACATTGGTGGGCTTTGGAACATGAGTGGCGTGACGGAGTGAGAGATAACAAGATCTGGTCACCATGGTGACTTCTTGTACTGCTTTACGCACAACCTCTGGGAGAAAACCGGTACCGGCATCAATCACAACGGTGTGGGGGAGAGACTGAATAGCTTGCGCCAGTTGAGCCCAGCGTGGCTCACCCTCCACAGAACTGGCACCCAGATGTACAACAACCAAACCGGTCATGACAGGTGTG